>NZ_JBFUCB010000481.1:0-4766 GCF_056405435.1 Rhizobacter sp. P1_G5
AGGTGCTGCACCGCCCGGCGGGCGAACTGCTCGCCGATCCGCACATCGAGCGGCTGTTTCTCGGCGGCGCCCACGCGATCGGCACCGCCGCGGCCGCCTGACACCAGGAGCTTTCGATGGACACCACCGCACAACGCGAAGGCGTCGGCCTGCCGGCCAACCCGCTCGGCATGGAAGGCATCGAGTTCATCGAGTACGCCACCACCCGGCCGCAGGCGCTCGGGCAGGTGCTGGAATCCATGGGCTTCCACCCGGTCRCCCGGCACCGCTCGCGCGAGGTGCTGCTGTACCGCCAGGGCGGCATGAACGTCATCGTCAATGCGCATGCACCCGAGACCGCCGGGCTGCAAGGCGAGAACCCGGCACCGGTCATCGCGGCGATCGCGCTGCGCGTGCGCGATGCGGCCAGCGCGCTGCACCAGGCGCTGGAGCGCGGCGCGTGGGCCGTGCCGACGCAGGTGGCGGTGATGGAGCTGAACATCCCGGCGATCCACGGCGTGGGCAGCAGCCGCATCTACTTCGTCGACCGCCACCGCGAGTTCTCGATCTACGACGTGGACTTCGTGCCGATCCCCGGCGTCGACCCGCACCCGCCGGCACTGACCGGGCTGCACTTCTTCGGCGCGGTGCAGTACATCGGCGTCGACCGCTACGAGGACTGGATCGCGTTCTACGGCGAGCTGTTCGGCTTTCGCCCGCTGTCCGATGCGCTGCGCTTCGGCATCCTGCCCAAGGGCCACGTGCTGCGCAGCCCGTGCGGCAGCTTCTACCTGCAGCTGATCGAGCCGGAGGCCGGGTCGTTCGACGTCGACGGCGCGGAGTACCTGGCCCGCATCGGCCTCGGCGCACCCGACGTGCCGGCCAGCGTGGCGGCATTGCGTGCCCGCGGCGTGCTGTTCAACGAGACGCCCGCCGCCGCACCGGGGCCGCGCGGCGCGCTGACGCACAGCGAGCTCGGCAGCGTGAGCTTCGAGCTGGTGCACGACCAGCCCGGCGACGCGCCGTGAGGAGGAGACGACCATGAGCCAGTTCACCGGCAACGTCGACGACTTCGGCATGGACACCATCTCGCTGGCCGGCAGCCTGCCCGACAAGCTGCGAGCCATGAAGGCCGCCGGGTTCACCCAGGTGATGCTGTCGGCACGCGATCTCGTCGGCCACCCGGCCGGCGTCGACGCCGCGGTGCAGGTGGTGCGCGACAGCGGGCTGCGCGTCACCGGCTTCCAGGTGCTGCGCGACTTCGAGGGGCTGCCAGGCGGCCTGCGCGAGTACAAGATCGACATCGCGCGCTCGATGATGGCGCTGTGCGCGGCAGTCGGCTCGCGCGTGCTGCTGGTGTGCTCGTCGACATCGACCCATGCGAGCAGCGACCTCGACGACATCGCGCGCGACCTGCGCCGGCTCGCGGTGATGGCGGTGCCGTTCGGCATCCGCATCGCGTTCGAGGCGCTGTCGTGGGGCCGCACGATCAACGAGTTCCCGGTGGCCTGGGACGTGGTCTGCCGCGCCGACATGCCCAACCTCGGGCTGGCGCTCGACTCGTTCCACGCGTTCGCGATGCAGACCTCGCTGGACTTGCTGGACGAGGTCGACCCGCAACGGATCTTCCTGGTGCAGCTCGCCGACTTCATGTGGAACGAGATCCGCTCGGTCGAGGAGCGCATCGACACTGCGCGCCACTTCCGCGTGTTCCCCGGCGAAGGCGCGCACAGCCGGCAGGCCGCCGAGATGGTGCTGCGGCTGGACCGGCTGGGTTACCGCGGCGACTACAGCTTCGAGGTGTTCAACGACGACTACCAGCAGATGCCGCTGCCGATGGTGGCGGCACGCGCCGCGCGCTCGGCGGCGTGGCTGGGGGAGGCGGTGCTGAAGCGGTCGGTGCCGTTGCCGGGGGCGCTTCGGCTCAGAACGGATCGGGATGTCGCGGTCAGCAGGAATGCCGATTGCTTGCTGCCAGCAAGTTCAACGAGGCATTGAACGTGACGGCCGCTGCCTTGCAGTTCTGACACGTCTCTCTGCCTGCATCGGCAATCGGGTCGGCAGGTTTTCCCGAGGAGGGGGCCAGGGCCGCCTCGGTGACTGCGTCAACGCACGGGAGAGAGTGATGAAGACATCCGCACTGTTCGCTTTGCTGGTCTCGGCGGGCATGGCCGCCACGGTCCAGGCCCACGAATCCTCCGCCGAGTTCCAGTTCGATCCCATCGTGGGCCTGTCGGGCAGCGGGGCTTCGACGCCGGGCACGGTCGGCCAGTGGCTCACGCCGAATTCCTACAGCGGCTCCACCACGGTCAGGTACACCTGGGCCGACGGGAGCCGGTCGTGGAACCAGGACACCTACACCTCGGCCGGGCTGCCGCTCGCGGACCGCAACGGCGATCCCTTCGGCCCGCGGCGCGAGCAGACCATGCCGGCGCTGGCCGCCGATTCGCCTTCGGCCCACTCGCTGGTCGAGCCCGGCCACATGCTCGCGGGCGTGACGCGCGAGCATCCCTGGGACGAAGCCAACGCCAGTGCCAACTGGGAGCGCACGTTCTCGCTGCTGCCCAACACCTCGATCACCTTCTCCGGCACGGCCACCCTCGGCTCGGACCAGGCGACCACGCAGGAGACCACCTTCGCGGCCTCGCCCAACCTGAACCCGCAGTACGCGAACCGCGGCGGCCTCTCGTTCCACAGCTCGCTCGGCGACGGCAGTGGGTGGATCAACGGCATCAGCTTCATCGCGCGCATCATGAACTTCGACCCGCGGCTGCCCGCCGGCTCTCCGTCGCTCGGGCGCGTGGGGTCGGTGGACGACTTCGCCTACAGCAGCGACGAGCAGGGCCACCTGTCGCTGACCCTGTTCAACCATTCCGACGAGCTGATGTTCACGAGCCTGTCCTTCGGGGCGTTCGCCGTGGCGCCGTTCATCTCGCCGATCCCGGAGCCGTCGACCGCGGCGGCCATGCTGCTGGGCCTGGGGCTGCTGGCCTGGCGGCGCAAGGCGTCGTCCAACCCGTCATCCACCCCCACCGCCGCCGGAGGCCTCGCATGAAGACCCGCAACCTGCTCATCGCGCTGGCGGCCGTCGGGCTGGTCGGCCTGGCCCGCGCCGGCGACGTCAGCGTCGACTTCCGGCTCGACCCGCTCACCGGGCTGTCCACCGACGCGAGTTCCCCGCCCGGCACCGTGGGCCACTGGATCACGCCCAACACCTTCTCCGGTTCGACGACGGCGATCCACTACTGGGCGGACCAGTCGACCTCGTATCGCGAGACCTCCTTCGATTCGCAACGTCTCGCCGGCAGCGCCATCGGCACCCAGCCGTTCGGCAACTACAGCCGCGGCGTCGACCGGGTGGCGGCCGATGCGCCGTCGGCCCATGTGACGGTGGAGCCGGGGCACCTGCATTCCGAGGTGTCGCGCCCGAAGATGGGCGACTCGGCGGATGTCCACCTCGATTGGCAACGCGCCTTCACGCTCGACCCGAACAGCTCCATCACGCTGTCGGGGCTGCTGACGCTCGACTCCACGGTGCCGCTCTCGCCGACGGCGTCCTACGGCACCACGCCGAACCCACGGGACACCATCGCGAAYTCGGCCACGCTCTCGTTCCGCGACAACGCGAGCTGGGGCTGGGGCAACGGCATCACGCTCATCGCGAACATCCTGAACCAGGATCCGCGGGACTTCCACGCGCCGTTCCTGGGCATCCAGCCGGGGCCGGACGACTTCGCCTACAGCGCCGATCCGCAAGGGCACCTGTCGCTGACGATCTTCAACCGGTCCAACCAGTCGATGTTCGGCAGCTTCGAGATCCTGTTCCTGTCGTCGGTCGACCAGATGCCCATCCCGGAGCCGAGCACCTGGCTGGCGATGCTGGTGGGGCTGGCGGTGCTGGCCTGGCGGTACAGGCCTGCGGGATCATGAGCCTCGGTTCAAGCCGGTCGAGCGCGCGCGGGAATCGTGACGACGAAGCGGCTGCCCAGCCCGAGCCCGGCGCTGCTCGCCTCGACGCTGCCGCCATGCGCTTCGGCCAGCTCGCGCACCACCGCCAGGCCGAGCCCCAGGCCGACGCCGTTGAACTTCACCGCATGCTGCTCCTGCACGAACGGGTCGAAGACCTCGAGCAAGGCCTGCTGTGTGATGCCGATGCCGTTGTCGCTGACGGTGAACACCACGGTGTCCGGCGTGCGTTGCACGACGAGGGCGATCTGGCCGCCGGCCGGCGTGTACTTGGACGCGTTGCCCAGCAGGTTGCTCAGGATCTGGGTCAGGCGGACCGCGTCGCCGCACATGGCGCCCGGTGGGGACGGCACCTCGAGCTGCAGTGACTGCGTTCGCAGGGCCATCRCATGGCGGCAGCTGACGAGCGAATCCTCGATCACGTCGGCGATGTCGAGGTCGCCCCACTCCAGCCGCAGCTTGCCGGTATTGACTCGCGACACATCCAGCAGGTCACCGATCACGCGCGACATGCGCCCGGTCTGCCGTTCGATGATCTCCAGCAGGCGCGTCACCTTGTCGGCAGCGACGCGCGGCAGCAGCGTGGCCGTGGTGCACAGGGTCATCAGCGGATTGCGCAGTTCGTGGGCCACGACGGCCATCCGCTGGGTCTGGCGACTCAGCGTCAGTTCTGCCTGCCGCTGCGCGCGCTGCGCCAGCAGCACGGCCTGCAGCAACTGCGCGTTGACCTCTCGCAGCCGCGCCAACGTCGCACGCGCGCGCCGGCCGGTGGCGGGCGCCGCGGCATCGGCATGCCGGCCGAACACGGGGAGGCGCGACGC
>NZ_JBFUCB010000482.1:0-4764 GCF_056405435.1 Rhizobacter sp. P1_G5
GGTAGATCCAGATCAGCAGGATCGGCACCGTCGCGAACGCGCCGTACAGCGTGGTGTAGGTCGGCACCGAGCTCAGGTACCAGCCCAGGCCCTTCTTCGCGACCTCGAAGCCCGCCGCGACGAACACGCCGCCGGCCGCCGCATGCCGCCAGCGCACCAGCGTGTTCGGCACGTAGTGGAACAGGCCCGCCATCGCCGCCGACAACAGCGCGAACTCGAGCACGTTCAGCAGGAAGCTGACGCCGCCCGGCATCACGCCGACCACGCCGCGCGAGGCCGAGATCGCGTACGAAGTGAGCGACAGGCTCACGCCCAGCAGCAGCGGCCCGAGCGTGACGGCGGCCCAGTACACCAGCACGCGCTGCGCGATCGGCCGCGGCTTGGGCACGCGCCAGATCGCGTTCAGCGTGCGGTCGATCGTCAGCATCAGCGCGAGCGCGGTGAACACCAGCACCACCAGGCCGAAGGTGCCGAGCCGGTTCGCCTTGCTCGCGAACTGCGTCAGCGCGCCCAGCACCGGCTTGGCGATCGAATCGGGCACGAGGCTCTGCAGGAAGTACTTCTGCAGCGCGTCCTGGAAGCTCGAGAACATCGGGAACGCGGTGAACACCGCCAGCATCACCGTGACCAGCGGCACCAGCGAGATCAGCGTCGTGAAGGTCAGGCTGCTGGCGGTCAGGCCCAGGCGGTCCTCGCGGAAGCGCTGGCGCAGCGTGACCAGCGTCTCGAGCCACGGCCAGGTCTGCAGCGTCTGCAGTGCGCGCGAGAGCTGCTGCCGCCATGTCAACGTCAGGGCTTGGGCTTCGGCGCGTGTCGGGAGATTCATCGATGGCATCATAGCCAGCGATGACTGCGCCCCCTGCTCCTTCCGCCTCCTCTGCCCCCCTTCCGCCTGTCGTGCTGTGGACCCGCGCGCTCGCGGTCGGCAGCCTCGCCGGGCTCATCGTGCTCGGCGTGGCCTGGGAGCTGTGGCTCGCGCCGCTGCGGCCGGGCGGCACCTGGCTCGCGCTGAAGGTGCTGCCGCTCGCCTTCGCGCTGGCTGGGCTGCTGCGCCACCGCATGTACACCTACCGCTGGGTCAGCCTGCTGGTGTGGCTCTATTTCATCGAAGGCGTGGTGCGCGCCGGCAGCGACCGCGGGCCCGGCACGGTGCTCGGCCTCATCGAGGTACTGCTGTGCCTGGTGCTGTTCACCGCCTGCGGGCTGCATGTGCGCTGGCGATTGGGCCATGCCGCCCCCGTCGAACCCGCGAAGGAGGCCGCATGAAGCCGCTGCTGCTCGAATCGCTGCGCGCGATCGTCGGCCCGGCCAACGTGCTGACCGACGGCGACCTGGCCGGCTACGAACAGGACTGGCGCAGGCGCTACCGCGGCCGTGCGCTGGCCGTCGTGCGGCCGAGCTCGACCGACGAGGTGGCCCAGGTGGTCGCCGTCTGCGCGCGGCATGGCACGGCCATCGTGCCGCAGGGCGGCAACACCGGGCTGGTTGGCGGCGGCGTGCCGGACGACAGCGGCACCCAGGTGCTGCTGACGCTGTCGCGCATGGACCGCGTGCGCAGCATCGATGCGGCCAACCTGACGATGACGGTCGAGGCCGGCTGCGTGCTGCAGTCGGTGCAGGAGGCGGCTGCGGCCGACGGGCTGCTGTTTCCGCTCAGCCTCGCGGCCGAGGGCAGCTGCACGATCGGCGGCAACCTCGCGACCAATGCCGGCGGCACGCAGGTGCTGCGCTACGGCAATGCGCGCGAGCTGTGCCTGGGGCTCGAGGTCGTCACCGCGCAGGGCGAGGTGTGGCACGGCCTGTCGGGCCTGCGCAAGGACAACACCGGCTACGACCTGCGCGACCTCTTCATCGGCAGCGAGGGCACGCTCGGCATCATCACCGCGGCCACGCTGAAGCTCTACCCGCAACCCGCGGCGACGCTGACGGCGCTGGCCGCGCTGCCGGACCTGCCGTCCGCTGTCGCACTGCTGCAACTTGCGCAGGCGCGGCTGGGTGCCGGCCTCACCGGGTTCGAGCTGATGGGCGAGTTCGCGCTCGGGCTGGTGCGCCGCCACTACCCGCAACTGCGCCAGCCCTTGCCGCCGTCGCCGTGGACGGTGCTGCTGGAGCAGTCCGACACCGAGGGCGAGCAGCACGCCCGGGCGCTGTTCGAGGGCCTGCTGGAAACCGCGCTGGAGCGTGGGCTGATCACCGATGCCGCGGTGGCCGAGAGCATCGAGCAGTCGAACGGCCTGTGGCACCTGCGCGAGTCGATCCCGCTGGCGCAGTCGGAGGAAGGCTTGAACATCAAGCACGACATCTCGCTGCCGGTGTCGCGCATCGTCGACTTCGTGGCCGCCACCGATGCGGCGTTGCGCGCCGCGTTGCCGGGGGTGCGGCTGGTCAACTTCGGCCACCTGGGCGACGGCAACCTGCACTACAACGTGCAGGCGCCCGAAGGCGGCGACGCGAAGCAGTTCCTGCTGCAGCACGAAGCGGCGGTCAACACCATCGTCTACGACGCGGTGGGAGCGTGTGGCGGGTCGATCTCGGCGGAGCACGGGATCGGGGCGTTGAAGCGCGACGAGCTTGCCGTGCGCAAGTCGCCGGTGGCGCTGGGGTTGATGCGCAGCATCAAGCAGGCACTGGATCCGAACGGCCTGATGAATCCTGGCAAGGTCGTGTAGGCGTTCCTTCCGCGCGAAAAGGCGCGTAGGGCGAGCCCCACATCCCCCACCCGCGCCTTTGCTCGCGCAGAGCGCCCAACAGCTATTGCAGCGTGCCCTTCGCAGCCGCCGGCAACGGCAGCGACATCACGTCGATGCCCTCCTCGGCCAGTGCCTGCGCATCCTCGCGTGTCGCACGGCCGCGGATCGCGCGCTCTTCGGCTTCTCCGTAGTGGATGCGCCGGGCCTCTTCGGCAAAGCGCTCACCCACATCGTCGGTGTTCGCCATCACGTGCTGCACGGCCTTCAACCACATCGCCTGCATCGTCATCGCCTCCGGCGTGGCCGGCACCGGGTGCTGCGCCGCTGGCGTGGGGGCCTTGGGTTCACGCGCGCCTGACACATTCAGCCTGGGCGCGCTCGGCAGCCGGGTGACAGTCTTGTCGCCGCACAGCGGGCATTCGACCAGCCCGCCTTCGAATTGCGACTGGAAATCGGCTTCCGAGCCGAACCAGCCTTCGAAGCGATGGTCGTGCGCGCAGCACAGGTTGAGCACTTTCATGCGCGCATTATCAGCAGACGCTCAGCGCCGCGCAGCCTGCAGGGCGATGCCCCAGCGGCCGGCGCGCCAATTCCGCAACGACTTCAGGTGGACAAGGCTTTGACGATGGCCTGCGAACACAGCGCCATCAGGCCGCCGGGCAGGATTCCGAAGAACAGCACGGCCGCGCCGTTCAGCGACAGCACCACCCGCACGTCGTTCGGGGCGATCACCGGATGGGTGTCCACCGGGTCCTCGAAATACATCACCTTCACCAGGCGCAGGTAGTAGAACGCGCCCACCAGCGACAGCATCACCGCCAGCACCGCGACGCCGATGTAGAACGGCACATTGGTCGTGACCAGCGCCTGCAGCACCGCGAGCTTGGCATAGAAGCCCACCGTCGGCGGAATGCCGGCCAGCGAGAACATGAAGATCGCCATCACGCCGGCGAACCACGGGTTGCGCTTGCCCAGGCCCTTCAGGTCGTCGATGTTCTCCGACTCGAAACCCTGGCGCGACAGCAGCATGATCACGCCGAAGGTGCCGAGCGTCGTGAAGACGTAGGTGACCATGTAGAACAGCGCCGAGCTGTAGCCGTTCGAGGCCGACAGCGTGTTGCCGGTGATCACCGTGGTCGTGAAGCCGAGCAGCACGAAGCCGATCTGCGCGATCGTCGAGTACGCGAGCATCCGCTTCAGGTTGCTCTGCGCGATGGCGGCGAGGTTGCCGAGGAACATCGACGCGATCGCCAGCACCATCATCATCTGCTGCCAGTCGCCGGCCACGCCCGACAGGCCCTCCACCAGCAGGCGGAAGGTCATCGCGAAGGCCGCGAGCTTCGGCGCGCCGGCGATCAGCAAGGTGACCGCGGTCGGCGCACCGTGGTAGACGTCGGGCAGCCACATGTGGAACGGCACCGCGCCGAGCTTGAACGCGAGGCCGGCGACGATGAACACCACGCCGAACACCAGCACGGTCGGGTTGATCTGGCCGGTGGCGATCGCGTTGAACACCGTCGGGATGTCGAGCGAGCCGGTCGCGCCGTACATCATCGACAGGCCGTACAGCAGGAAGCCGCTGGCCAGCGCGCCGAGCACGAAGTACTTCATCGCGGCTTCGGTCGACTGGGCATGGTCGCGGCGCATCGCGGTCAGCGCGTACAGCGACAGCGACATCAGCTCCAGGCCGAGGTAGATCACGAGGAAGTTGTTCGCCGCCAGCATCACCGAGATGCCGAGCATCGAGAACAGCGACAGCGTGAACAGCTCGCCCTTCAGCATGTCGCGGCTCTCGGCGTACGGCCGGGCATAGACCAGCGTCACCATCACCGCAAGCGACGCGAAGAAGCCCAGCAGGTGGCCGAGCGGGTCGGTGACCATCATGCGCTGCATGCCGTAGACGGTGAAGCCGGCATCGAAGTACGCCAGGTGCATGACGCCGACGACGGCGAGCGTCGCCTGCGTCAGCCAGTAGGTGGGCGTGCGCTTCGGATCGGTGACCCACAGGTCGACCATCGCGACCACGCTGGCCATCCCGAGCAGCACCAGTTCCGGGTAGACGGCCAGCCAGTTC
>NZ_JBFUCB010000483.1:0-4763 GCF_056405435.1 Rhizobacter sp. P1_G5
CTTCACAAGCACCGGGCGACAACTCCCACAGCGGCGAGCTGATGAGCTTCAGCCGCGCTTGCGAGCGCCTCTGACTTGCCAGGGGGCGCTTGTCGACATCGTAGCGCTGCGCCCGCTCGCGACACGACGCTTCCGCGGCCGCACTGCAGTACCTCACCTGCTCAGAGTCCGATGGAGACCCGAACTGGCTGTCGCAGAGCAGACACTCAGAGGCACGCATGGGCACGCCATCGCAGCGGAGGGTGCGCGCCAGCAGGCAACAGCGATCAGGACCATTAGGCATGTCTCGCGGCTGAAGTCGCGCGACATCGGCCGCGAGGGGCCGTGCCCGCTGCCACGCTAGAACCTGAAGGCCAGGCCCACCTCGGCCTTCTGCTGYGTGAAGCGATCACTGCCGCTGCCGCGCGAGCCGTAGTGAGCGTACTCGACCGTCGTCGAGACCTGGGGCGTGAGCTTCCACTCCAGGCCGACGCCGATCATCGGCCGAACATACGTCTCGTGATCCGAGTGGCCTGACGAGTCATGCATCCCCAACCGGTTCAGCGCCAGGCCGAACTTGCCGAACAACGCGAACGATTCGCCCAGCGGCATCGTGGCGCGGGCGGCCGCATAGACGAGTTCGGAGGACAGCCTGAGCTGGTAGGTCGAGCCTGGCGCTGGGTCGGCCGCGTGCCAGCTGCCGAAGGCGCCATAGCCCAGCTCGGCCGCCCAGCTGGGTGTGAACTGCACGCCGGCGTAGAGCTTCATCGCGCGTGGGTGGTTGTCGCTAGGCACTCTGCGACCGTTGATGTCGAAGTTGGCTTCGCCCGGCGTGGTGAGGTTGAGGCCGAGATAATGTTCGGGAGAAGGGTCGGCGGCGTGGGCTGAGGCAGCGGCAAGGAGGGCGGCAGCTGCAAGAAGCAGGGTTCTCAAGAATGGCTCCGGTCGGTTGGAAAGTGACCGGGACATTGTTGAAAGCCGTGCCTTAAGGGACGCCCAAGGCGGAGGCCGGCAGGTGCAGCTCGAAGTGCGCACCGTGGCCGCCCGGCCGCGCGAGGCCATCGCCGACCGTGACCTGCGCGCCCAACCGCTCGGCAGCCCGCGCCACAATGGCGAGACCCAGACCGGTGCCCTCCACATCGTGACCCGCGCCGCGCCAGAAGCGCTCGAACACCAGTGGTCGATCGGCTGGCGCGATCCCTGGGCCATCGTCGGCCACACCGAGACGGGGGCCGTCGGGAGTCAGTTGAAGGCTCACCTCTATGCGCYCGCCACGGCCAACATAGCGCAAGGCGTTGTCGAGCAGGTTCTGCAGCACCGAGTGCAGAGCCACCTCGTCGACGTGAACCGACAACTGCTCGGGCGCGGCCAGCACCAGCGCGATGCCGCGGTCGCGCGCGAAGCCGGCCTGCTCGGCCAGCCGGTCCGCACAGAAGTGGGCGAGATCGAGGACGGCCGTAGCACCAGGCTGGTCGTTGTCGAGGCTGGCCAGGTCCAGCAGTTGGCGCGACAGATGGGCGCTGCGCTTGATGGCCTGCTGYAGTGCGGTCGCTGCCGATTCGCGCGACGCGGCATCGCCCGCCTGCACGAGCGCGTAGGCTTGTGTGGCCACCACGGCCAGCGGCGTGCGCAACTCGTGTGCGGCTTCGTGGACGAAGGCGCGTTCGCGTGCGCGGTGCTGGCGTAGGCGCTGCAGCAATGCGTCAAAAGCCTGACCCACGGGGTGCAGCTCGCCGTAGCGCAGGTCAACGCCCAGGGGCGCGAGGTCTTGCTTCAGGTCCAGTCCGTGCAACCGGCGCGCAAAGCGYCGCAGCGGCGCCAAGCCCGTGTACACGGCCACCCACAGCGGTAGCAGCATCAGCGGGAAACCCAGCAGCAACTGCTTGCCCAGCTCCCAGCTGGCAAAGCTCAGCAGGCTGCCGCGCGAAGGGGCCGGCTCGGCCAGGCGCAACGACCAACGCGGGTTGTCCTGTCGGTAGGTCCAATAGGTCTTGCCGGCGATGGTGTGCTCACCGACGCCGGGCTCGGCACCTTCGACCACCGGCGAAGTCGCGTAGATGCTGTGTCCGGCGGTGTCGACGAGTTGGGCCAGCAGCGGGCCTTGAAACATGGGCTGCCGCTCGCGCAGCCGGTTGACGTGGCGCAGGTCGGCCTCCAGCACGCGCGCCGCCAGCGCAGGGTCGTCAATGGCCTCCAGGCCTGCGGCGAGTTGGCGGCCGAACTGGCGCACGCCCGGGTCGGTGGCCAGGGTTTGCTGGATGTCGAGCTGGTCCTCCACAAGGATGAGCACCGCAAACAACGTGAAAGCCAGCAGCAGCGCGCCGATCAACCGGCGCGTGAGCGTGGGCCGCAACCCCGGCAGGTTCATGCGCATTCCAGCCAGTAGCCCACACCGCGCAGAGTGCCGATGCGCGAAGCGCCGATCTTGCGCCGCAGATTGGCCATGTGTACTTCCAGCGTGCCGAACTCCAGCGGCTCGCCCAACGGCGCGAGGCGCTGCGCGAGCTGGTGCTTGGGCACGACACCACCGCGCTCGCGGGCAAGCTCCAGCAGCAACTGGTACTCACGCGGCGACAGGGCCAGTTCCTCACCATTCAGCAGCGCCCGCTGGCGGCGTGGCTCCAGAGTCAACTCGCCAACGGCCCAGCAATCGCTGGCCTGCTGGGCACAGCGTCGCAGCACCGAGCGCAGCCGGGCGATCAACTCGGGCATCTCGAAGGGCTTGATGACGTAGTCATCGGCACCGCCGTCGAAGCCGGCGAGGCGGTCCTCCAGCGCGATGCGGGCGGTGATGACGATGATCGGCACCGTGCTGCCCTGGCGGCGCCAGCGGGTCAGCAGCAGGCGGCCGTCGCCGTCGGGCAGCGTCTGATCGAGCAGCACGGCGTCCTGCGCGGCAGGGTCCAGCCGGAGCGGCGCATCGTTGGTGCGGCGCAGCCAAGTACTGGTGTGGCCTTCAGTTCGCAGTGCTGTCTGCAGCGCGTGGCCCAGGTCGAAATCGTCCTCGATCAACAGAATGTGCATGGAGCGGGGAAGCAGAGCCAGGTGGGCGCCATTCGGAGCGCATGAGGTTGGCGCAAGAGCACAGGGTTGAGCCTCACTGGACCGCCGCTACGAACCGTGCAACAACCCAGTGGTTCTTGCCTAGGCGGCGCACACGCTCGAAGCCCTGGCGCTCGAACATGGCCATGCGGCTGTTGTAGAGGAAGGAACCCGAGACTTCCCGGTCCTCGACGTCCTCGGGGTAGCTCTCGACACTGCCACCACCAAGTTCTGCGATCAGCCTTAGCGCGCCAGAGAGTGTTGCAGACGCTACACCCTTGCCTCGGTACTCCTTGTCAACGAAGAAGCAAGTGATGCGCCACTGCGGCAGCGTTTCCAGTCCGGCAGTGTAGACGCGCAGGTGTTTGATTCTCGGCAACTCGTCTGGTGGCCCGAATTGACACCAACCGACACAGCGATCGGCGTCGAAGGCCAGAGCAGCGCGGGTGGTGCCCTCTCTAACCTTGCGCTCCTTCAGTGCGCGCCGATGCGAACCCCTGAGCTTTCCGTCCGGGTGGAACTCGACGCACCAGCACCCGCCCCAGACGCCGTTATGACGTTCCACGAGGGCGGCGAACGCGGGCCACGTCTTTGGTGACAAGGGCTCAATGCTGAACATGGACACGGTGAAGACGTGAGTTGTGAGGGTTAAGGGAGACGCTGCAGTTCGTGGCAGAGCCCGGACTTCAGCGACTCATGCCCGATCCAGGTAGCAGCTCAAGATCTGAGCTTTGCGATATGCATCGTTACCGTCGATCGTCTGCTGTGCTTGGTCAAACTCAACCCAGTAGAAGCACTCAGGCCCTTTCAAGGTTTCGATCGGCTCCGGCTCACTGACGATAGTTCCAAGGCTAGCCTGCTTCCATCCGCCAAGGGAGGAGACGATGACACGGTCAAGGCGGTTGAAGCTCTTCATGACTGAGCATCCTAACGCGGCACCCGAAAGCCGCCGCTCACGACGGACCGCTCATGGCCGACTGCGAGCACTCCGACGGCCGACAGAACTCGAAGCTTGATCAGTTGTTCCAAAAGAGGCTCAGAACTTCAGACCAAACAGCGCCGACTACCGCTGCCGAGAGAAACCAAATCAGCATGCGCTTCGCAATGACGCCATATCGTGCGCGTTCATCTCGATCAAGGAGCCATGTGTGACCGAAAGGTGCGTTGCCACTCCCGATGACCAGGAAGTAGCTCGGCACAAAGAAAAAGAACGCCGCAGCCGCTAACCAGAGGAGATTGACTTCGAGCACCGAGCTGATTTTGTGATGATCCATCCACCTCTCGAATGGAACGAGCCCGAAAACGGCCCATGCACCAGCAACTGCTGCTGACCTTGGCGTTGCTTCAATGTGCATGCTGCGAGGGCTGGTGAATGTCGTGAAAGACTACCCCGAAGCAGCCTGTCACGACAGACCGCTCCTGGCCGAGCACCGCCCTTCGTACGACTACCCGCGGGCCTCGTACTCGCCGGCTTGACCTCGGGCTACGTCTTCAAAGAGTTTCCACGGGCAAGAATCCGCAAAAGCGTTCAGTTTCTCTACCGCCTCTTTCGAGGCCCGAGCATTGTGTAGATCGTCTGCATCAACCAAGGCTGTCATGAGCGCCCGATTCCATTGCCGCTCGCTTTCCCGCAACCCTACGACCGCACGTGCAAACTCGTCGGGCGATTGAGCTTCCGGCGGAGGATGCTTCGGCAGAGATGCTCTGACGTACTGCAGAAAGAGCGATCGGTTCTCTTCGGT
>NZ_JBFUCB010000484.1:0-4759 GCF_056405435.1 Rhizobacter sp. P1_G5
CGTCATGACAACCCCTCGCTCGATGAGTACATCGATCGATCCCCCGAGGGGATGCGGGCCGGCTTGGGAGCGGCCCGGCGCTCGGCCCGCCTCATGTCAGCAGCCCGATCTGGTTCGCCCAGGCCATCGCCTGCGCCTCGACGCGGCGCGCATCGAGCAGTGCCTCGGTGCCGTCGTGCAGCCTCAGCAGGCGCTGCCGCTGGCCGGCGTCGAGGCCGAGCAGCCGCGCGACGTGGGCCGCCAGCGCGCCGCGCTCGCGCGGCGGAAACCAGCCGAGCGCCGAGCGCAGCGCCGGCAGCGCGACCAGGAAATCCTCGACGCCCATGCCGTCGAGCGCCGCATGGATGGCGCGCACGATGCCGTCGCTCTCGCTCGCCAGCGCCCGCGCGCACGAGAACAGGCCGTAGAGGAAATCGCCGAGCGCGTCGCGCGGCGGCATCGCACGTGTGATCGCGATCACCTCGTCGCGCGCGGCCTGCGCGCCGTCGGCCCTGGCGTCATCCACCAGCGCGTCGTGCTGGAACGCGACACCGAGCGCCGCGCCGCGCAGTGCCGGCGGCTTCGAGGGGCTGCGCGCGAGGCGGGCCATCGTCTGCCGCACGAAGCCGCCGTCGAGCGCGGGCAGGTGCAGCCGCAGCAGCGTGTCGAACACGGCAGCCGCGTGCACGTCGGCCTCCAGCAGCTGCGGGCTGCCGGCGCCGTCGCGGCCTTCGAGCAGCCACAGCAGCTGGCCGGCCATCAGCGCCAGCGTGTCTTCGAGCAGCGCGCGCGGGTCGTCGCCCCAGAAGCCGGCCTCGACGATCGCGGCCAGCGACTGCGCGGCACGCGCGAGCGCGCCGTGGTCGTGGCTGCTGCCGATCCCTTCGCGCAATTGCTGCGCGAGCTCGTGGCCCATGTCGAGCAGGCCGGCGCGGATCGCCTGCATCAGGCACTGCGCCAGCACCGTGGCGTCTCCCTGCGCATCGGCCACCTGGCGCAGCAGTGCCTGGCGTGCCGCGGCCTCGAGCGTCGCGCCATGCATCGCGGCCTCGATCAGGTCGGGGTACCAGCGCTCGGTCTGCTGCAGCCGCCAGTGCTCCTCGAAGGCCAGCTCGCGGGCCAGGCCGCGCGCGGCACGCGGTGCCTTCGTCTCGACCAGCTGCACGCCGCTGACCTGCAGGCAGCGCAGTTGCCACAGCAGGTGCGCGCGCGGGGTGTCCTCGGCGCGGCGGCGGTCGAGCACGAGCTGGTGGGCGGTGCGTTCGATCTGCAGGTTGAGCGCGGCCAGCCGTTGCCGCACGTCGTGCAGCAAGGGCGGCAGCGGCGTGTCGCCATGCAGGCGGCCGGCACCGTCGCCGGTCAGCGCGAGCAGGGCCTCGCGCAGCACCGGGTGGTGGTGCGCGCCGAGGCGGCGGTCGTTGCTCCACGGGGCCGGTACCTCCAGCGCCTCCTTGACGACGGCCGATTGCAGTGCATCGAGCAGGTCGACGCGCAGCGGCACCGCGTGCCCGCGCAACGCGGCCAGCGCGGCGGCGCTGCGCTCGAAGGCCAGCAGGTCGGCGGTCGACAGCGGCACCTGCGCACGGCGCAGCCGCGCCACCATCGTCGCGACCGCGCGGTCGCCGGCCGGCCGCAGCCCGTGCTGCCACACCCACTGGTAGTACATCGGCGACGGCAGCCCCGCGGCATAGCCGCCGAGCGCATCGACCTGGCGGAACTCGAACGGCACCAGGTAGCAGCCGGCGGCGCGGTCATCGGCGGGTTGCGGCACCTCGGGCTCGCCCCCCCGTTCGCCCTGAGCCTGTCGAAGGGTCCGCTCCAGCGCCGGCTTGTGCCAGCCGCCGCACACCACCAGCACGCGCTCGAAGTTGGCGGCCGCCCACGCGATCCACTGCGCCATGTGGGCCTCGCGCGCCTGGTCCTGCGGGGTGCCGGCCTCGTCGCCGCGCAGCTCGGCGAAGTACAGGTCGAGCTTGCGCGACAGCTCGTCCGGCGACGCGTCGGCGGGCTGCGATTCGAACAGGTGATCCCACAGCGCGTCGTCACTGTCACAGCCGAAGCGGCGGCACAGGTGGTCGACCACCTGCGCGTAGCGCGAGCGGGCATTGCGCCGCCCGGCGGTGCGGCGCTGCGCATCGGGCAGCGCGCGGTAGCGCCAGTGCGGCAGGTCCATGAAGCGCAGCGCCGCGCCCACTGCCCGGCCTTCGCGCAGCGCCACCCACTCCGGCGAATGGTCGAGCAGCGGGAACCAGCACTGCGCCGCCTGCCCGTCTTCGTTGGCATAGCTGTACAGCGCGAGCGGCAGTTCATGGTCGAGCAGCAGCTCGCCGAGGCGCGGGTTGAAATCGCTCGGGCCTTCGATCAGCACGGCCTGCGGCCGCTCCTGCGCGATGACCTGCGCCACCAGCCGCGCGCAGGCGGGGCTGTGGTGGCGCACGCCGACCACGCGGACGGGGCCGGTCGGCATCATTCCGGCAGCAGGTGCCGCGCCGCGTGGAAGGCCTGCCAGTGCTCGCCCTTGCGGCGGCTGGCGCGCTGCTCGATGTAGCGGCGGATCTTCTTCAGGTCGTCGGCGTTGTCCTTCGCGGCGGCGCCGGCCAGCGCCTCGACGATGTCGGCCGGCTGGCCGGCATCGCCGCGCAGGTAGTGGCCGCGCAGCGCGACCGCATGCGCGACGCTGACCGCCTCGGCGGTGCTGACGACGGTCGACAGCCGCTCGCCGGCATTGCCGTCCTTGTCGAGCCCGGTGCGCAATTCGCGGAACGTGGTGACCAGCACCTCCAGCACGTCGTCGGACGGCTGCACCGCGATCTGGTCCTGCGCCAGCAGCCGCGCCAGCTCGGCGCGCACCAGCGCGAGCTCTTCGTCGTAGTCGGCGATCGGGAACACCGTCTCGAACGCGAAGCGCCGCTTCAGCGCGGCCGACATCTCGTTGACGCCGCGGTCGCGGGTGTTGGCGGTGGCGATCAGGTTGAAGCCCTGCGCGGCGAACACCGCGTTGTCGTCGGCGAGCTCCGGCACCATCAGCAACCGCTCGGAGAGGATCGACAGCAGGCCGTCCTGCACCTCGGGCGGGCAGCGGGTGATCTCCTCGAAGCGCACGATGCGGCCGTCGCGCAGCGCGCGGTACAGCGGCGACGGCACCAGCGCGCGCGGGCTCGGGCCGTCGTTGAGCAGCAGCGCGTAGTTCCAGCCGTACTTGATCTGGTCCTCGGTGGTGGCGGCGCTGCCCTGGATGGTCAGCGTGCTGGTGCCGCTGATGGCCGCCGCGAGCAGCTCCGACAGCAGGCTCTTCGCGGTGCCCGGCTCGCCGACCAGCAGCAGCGCACGGTTCGACGCCAGCGTGACCATCGCGCGCTCGAGCAGGCTGGGCGCGCAGACGATCTTGCGGCGGATTCCCGGCGCGCCGCCGATGAAGCGCATCACCGCCTTCATCGACAGGCGCCAGCCTGGCGGCACCGGGCCGCTGTCGTGCTTCGCGAGCTGGGCCAGCTCGTCGGCGTAGAGCAGCTCGGCGGGCGGGCGCTGGCTGCGGATGGCGGTGGTGCGGTCGGTCATGGCTGAGGCTGTGAAAGGGCAGGGTTCAGCAGGTCGATGTCGCGCAGCATCTCGCTGGCGGACACCGGGTCGAGTGCGTCGAACGATAGCGCTTCGACGGTGCCTTCGGCCGAGCGGCGCGCGAGCGTGAGCCACTCGAGCGACTGGCGCGCCTCCAGCACGCCGCCGGCGACGAAGATGCCGGGGCTGAAGCGCAGCGTGATGCGCAGGCCGCCGGGCGCGTCGCGCGCGTACTCGCGGACCATGCCGCCGTCTTCCGCGCCGCCGCGCTCCCAGCCCTTCTGGTCGAGGCCGATCACGGCGCCGGTCGCGACATCGCGGTTCTCGAAGCGCTTGACCGTGCGCTGCTGCTTCTCATGCGGCGTCAGCGCGTAGGTCTCGCGCTGCAGCTGCTTGAACGGCTGCAGGATCTCGTAGTCGCCGAACAGCTGGCCGAGCTGCGCCTTCACCGACGCGTCGAGTTCGAGCACGTGCAGGATGCCGATCTGCGCGGCCTCGGGCAGCGCGAGCTGTTCGTCCGCCGCATCCGCGAGCGTCCAGTCCTCGGCCACGCGGAAAGGCTGGCGCAGCGTGCCGCCGTCGTAGGTGGCCCAGGCCAGGCGCGTCGCCAGGTGGCGCATCAGCGGATGGGCGAGGAAGAAGCGCCGGAACTCGGGCAGCGGCCAGCGACGGGCGTTGCGCATCGCGCGCTCCAGYCGCGTGATCTCCAGGCTGGCGATGGCGCGCACGTCCTTCTTCAACTGCTTGAAACGCTCGGCCGCCGGGCCGGCGAGCGTGGCGTCGTCGCCCTTCAGCGGCTTGGGCAGGTCTTTCAGTCGCAGGCTGCGTGCGTCGCGCACGACGGGCTTCAGGCTTTCGTCGAAGCTGAGGGAGAACTTGCGCGAGCCGAAATCGAAGATCGCCGCATCGGGTTCGTCGAGGCCGAGCGTCGGCGCCAGCCGGTCGCCGAGTTCATCGAGCGTGAGCCCGCGCGCATCGGCCACCGTCGCGATCATCCCGGCGGCGCGCAACTGCACGCGCTTGTGCCGGCCCTTGGTGGCCTGCGTGTTCAGCAGCATCAATGCCACGTCGGTGCCGATGGCGGCCAGCAGGTCGAGCGCGGATTCGGCGCGGCCGCGGGTGCCTGGCGCGCTCGCCCAGTCGTTGATGCGCGGGATCAGGCGGCGGGCCGTCTCGTCGTTGCCCAGCAGGCCCAGCGTGCGGAAGGCCCAGCCGTCCTTGC
>NZ_JBFUCB010000485.1:0-4746 GCF_056405435.1 Rhizobacter sp. P1_G5
ACGTCTTCGGCCTGCACGTCGGCTCCGTCAGGCACAGCAGCCGGCTGCGCAAAGCGCCGGCCCTTGAAATCGAGGACAGGCACCAGATGGGCCTCCCGCACTTCCTCGAACGAAAAATCCAGGGCCTGGTCGACCTTGCCGTCGTTGAACACCAGGCGCCATTGCTCTCCCAGGGCCTCCAGCACGCCGCGGAATTTCTTGCGGCCCTGGAACGGCACCTTCAGCGTCAACTCGATCTCCGAGCCGGCGAAGCGCTGATAGTCAGCGGGCTTGTTCAGCGGCCGGTCCAGTCCCGGCGACGACACTTCCAGGCGCTCATAGGCGCAACCCTCGACCTCCAGCACGTGCTGCAGCTGGCGGGTCACCTTCTCGCAATCCTCGACGACGATGAATTCGCCGTTCGGATCATTCTGCAGGCGGTCGATGAAGACACGCAGCAAACCCTTGGGGCTGCGCTCGCAACTCACGAGGTCGTAACCCAACCCGGTCACGGTGCGTTCAACAACGGCTTGCCAATTCATCCAGCGAGTGTCTTCAGAGGTTATGAAAATGTGAAGAAGCAAAAAAAATGGGCTGGAAGAATCCGCCCATGCAGTTTTCTTGCGAAAGACGCATTGTATCCCGGTGGCGGACTACCCGGCAAGGGTTGTGAGAGTCAAGCGCGAGTGCGTGCCAGAATGAGCACCCCCTTTTGACGAATACCAGACTGGAGACTCCATGGGATTCCTGGCCGGCAAGCGCTTCCTGATCACCGGCGTTCTGTCCAACCGCTCGATCGCCTACGGCATTGCACGCGCCTGCCGGCGCGAGGGTGCCGAACTGGCTTTCAGCTACGTCGGCGAACGCTTCCGGGACCGCGTGGCCGAGTTCGCCGCCGAATTCGACTCCACGCTGTTGTTCGATTGCGATGTCGCGAGCGACGAGCAGATCGACGCGATGTTCAACCAGCTCGGCGAAACCTGGCCGCAATTCGACGGTTTCGTCCATTCGATCGGTTTCGCCCCGCGCGAGGCGATTGCCGGCGAATTCCTCGACGGCCTGTCGCGCGAGGCCTTCCGCATCGCCCACGACATCTCCAGCTACAGCTTCCCGGCGATGGCCAAGGCAGCCGCCTCGCGCCTGTCGCCGAAGGCCGCCCTGCTCACGCTGAGCTATCTGGGGGCGGTCCGCAGCGTTCCCAACTACAACACGATGGGCCTGGCCAAGGCCTCGCTCGAGGCCTCGGTGCGCTACCTGGCGGCCGGCCTCGGCCCGAAGGGCGTGCGGGTCAACGGCATCTCGGCCGGCCCGATCAAGACGCTGGCGGCGTCAGGCATCAAGGGCTTCGGCAAGATCCTCGAGGTGGTCGAGCAGAACGCGCCGCTGCGCCGCAACGTGACGATCGACGACGTCGGCAACGTCGCGGCCTTCCTGCTGTCCGACCTGGCAGCCGGCGTCACGTCGGAAATCACCTATGTCGACGCCGGCTTCAGCCACGCGATGGGCGGCATCGCGGCGGAAGTCTGATCACAGATCGTCCAGCGCCCGCAAGGCCCCCAGCAGGGCCGGCGAGGTGCTGGCCTGCACGACGAAGGTCGGCATCGCCTGCAGGTAGTCGCGGAAACGCCCCTTCGCGACGAAGCGCTCGCGGAAGGTCGACCGGTCGATCCGGTCGCCCAGGCGCGGCACGATGCCGCCGCCGATGTACATCCCGCCGCGCGTGCCCAGCGACAGCGCCAGGTTGCCGGCCACGCTGCCCAGCAGCGCGAAGAACATGTCCAGCGCCTCGACGCAGTGCGCGTCGCTCGCGGCCACCGCACGCTCGCTGACCTCGGCCGCGCTCAGCGGCTGCGCGTTCGCGCGGTCGACCTGGCACAGCGCTTCATAGAGGCTCACCAGCCCCGGCCCCGACAACGCCCGCTCGGCCGAGGCATGACCGTAGCGCTGGCGCAACGCCGCGATCACCGCGTCCTCGCGCGGCGTCGCACCGCCCAGCGACACATGGCCGCCCTCGCCGTTCAGCGGCACCACCCGGTCGCTGCCGGGCACCCGCAGCAAGCCTGACACACCGAGCCCGGTGCCGGCGCCGATCAGACCGACCGGCGCCCCCTCCACCACCGCCCCACCGCCCACCTGCCGCAACTCGGCAGGCTTCAGCGACGGCAGCGACAGCGCGAGCGCGGTGAAGTCGTTGATCAGCAGCAAGCGCTCGAGCCCCAGCTTCTGGCGCACCGCCTCGATCGAGAACGACCAGTGGTGGTTGGTCATCTGCACGTGGTCGCCGACGATCGGGTTGGCGATGCCGATCGCGCACCAGCGCGGCCGCACCGTTGGCGAATGCGCCTGCAGGTAATGCGCCATCGCGTCCTGCAGCGTCGGGTGATCGGCCGCCGGCAGCGTGTCGATGGACGTCAGCTCGGCGCCGGGCGCCAGTTGCAGCGCAAAGCGCGCGTTCGTCCCACCGACATCGCCCACCCACCGCGGAAATGAATCTGCCTGCATGTCAACGCTCTCTCGTTCGAGTCACCGCAGGCAAACCCTGTGGCGACGATCCCCGCCGCAGCGCGACCATCCGCACGCGGCCTCCCTGGCGCCTGCGGCACCCCCTCGATGCCATGCGGCCCGGCGTGCAATGCACCCGAACCGTGCGCTCGTCTTTGTAGCCAAACTACTTTTCATGATAGCCAAGCCGGCCGCAAAGTATCGACGGCCTGACATTCGGGACTTCCCTGATGGGTGTGGTTATTGTGAGAAACGACGGGAAAACCCGCGTTTACCGGCTGTAGTCGGATTACTAGAGTCAACCTTGACAAAACATTACAGCCAGTGATGTAGCCGTGCTACTCGCTGGACACAAGGAAGACAACGCAAGTTTCCAGCCATTCAGGGCGAACTGCGAACCGCTCGCCGCCCACTCTGTTTCCCCCAACCGCTGCAGCAATGGGTCCCCCCAGACCGAGCGCTCGGCACATTTCAAAGCAAAACCTCTGAGGAGTCAGTAGATGAAGAGTCAGTTCAAGCTCGCGACCATTGCCGCCGCGATGGGTCTGTTGGGCGCCACCTCTGCACAAGCCGTCGATTGGGGCGGCTACTTCCGCACCGGCCCGGGCGCGGCGAAGAAGGACGATGCSCGTGCGTGCTACGGCCTGAGCGGCGCGGGCATGAAGTACCGGCTCGGCAACGAGTGCGACTTCTACGGTGAGTTCCTGCTGAGCCAGGGCTTCAAGTCGGACGGCGTGGAATACAAGGCCGCGCTGATGACGAACTTTTACAACGGCGACTCGAGCGACACCGGCGCGGCGTCGGTGGGCATCAACCAGATGTACGTCGARGGCAAGGGCTACGACATYGCCCCGGACGTGAACTTCTGGATCGGCAAGCGCTTCTACGGCCGTGCSGACGTGCACATCACCGACACGTTCTTCATCAACCTGTCGGGCGTGGGCGCGGGTGCGGACAGCATCGCCGTGGGCGGTGGCAAGCTGGGCCTGGCGTTCTTCCGCAACGACAGCGGTGGCGTGATCCAGGGSACGCCTGCGGCRACGGGCACGGACCAGCGTCCGGCCTCGCGCCTGAACGCGGACCTGTCGGAGCTGGTGGTGAACCCGGGCGGCAAGCTGCGCGTGGTGGGCACCTACGTGAAGGGTGACTTCACSGGCGGCAAGAACGGCTTCGGCCTGAGCGTGCAGCACAACCAGGACAACGCGTTCGGGCTGGGCGGCACCAACATCCTGTGGGTGCAGTTCGCRCARGGCTCGGCGGGCGTGGACGGCGGCTTCGGCACGCTGAACGCGACGTCTGCGACCAAGAGCTTCCGCATCGTGGAGAGCCCGGGCTGGCAGGTGGGCGCGTTCGGCGGCCAGGGCCAGATCATGTTCCAGCAGGACAAGGTCGAGAACTTCGCGGGCCAGACCACSAAGGTGAACTCGGTGTCRGTGGGCGGCCGCGGCTCGTACGCGCTGACGAAGAACTTCAAGCTGGTGAGCGAAGCCGCGTACGTGCAGAAGAAGCCGGACGGCAGCGACACGCAGAAGCTGGCGAAGTTCACGTTCGCGCCGACGCTGTCGACGGGCCCGGGCTTCTGGAACCGTCCGGAACTGCGCCTGTACGTGACGACGGCCAAGTGGAACKCGGCGGCCAACGCGGCCGAGAACGGCGGCGCCGGCGTCACCAACCGCGCCAACGGCGACACCAAGGGCACGTCCTATGGTGCCCAGGCKGAAATCTGGTTCTGATAGAGGGACGGTTTGAAGACTCGGTTTTGCTGAAATGCTGAGTTGAGAGCAGTACGGGCCGGCTGAGAAGCCGGCCCTTTTGACTTGTGACTTCCGACATCCAGGAACGACAACGTGAGCAATCCATGGCCGATCTCCAGCTGAAGGCCCTGCGCAAGGCGTTCGACGACGTCGTGATCCTGCACGGCGTGGACCTGGAGATCCGCGACGGCGAGTTCCTGGTGTTCGTCGGGCCGTCGGGCTGCGGCAAGTCGACGCTGCTGCGCTGCATCGCCGGCCTCGAGGACATCACCGCGGGTGAGCTCTACATCGGCGGCGAACTCGTCAATGACGTGCCGCCGGCCAAGCGCGGCATCGCGATGGTGTTCCAGAGCTATGCGCTCTACCCCCACATGACGGTCGCCGAGAACATGGCCTTCGGGCTGCGGCTCGCCGGCTATTCCAAGGACGAGATGCGCGCGGCCGTGAGCCGCGCGGCGCAGGTGCTGCAGATCGAGCACCTGCTGGAGCGCAAGCCGAAGGCCTTGTCCGG
>NZ_JBFUCB010000486.1:0-4698 GCF_056405435.1 Rhizobacter sp. P1_G5
GCACGGTGCGCTCCGTCACCGGCATCACCGCCGCCACGGCCGACACCTACGAGCAGCTGAGTTTCGGGTCGTCGGGCAGCGATGGCGCGTACARCCAGGCCACGTTCTCGGCCTCGACCAGCTACGCCGCCGGTGACCGCATTGCCTTGCTGGGCGCCTTGTCCGCCTACCGCTACAGCGTGACGAACAACGCACTGCAGCAGACGGACCTGATCGCCGGCACCACGGCCACGCTGGCCCGCAACGTGATGGCGTTCCGCGTGCAGTACGGTGCGGCCGCGTCGACCAGCTCGCGCGCGCTGGACAGCTGGGTCAACCCGGGCGCGAGCACCGAATGGGCGACGGTCGACAGCGCCCACCTCGGCCGGATCCTGGCGATGCGCGTGCAGCTGCTGCTGCGCAGCCCCCAGCCCGAGAAGCCCAACACCAGCACCGGTGTGTGCGAGGCGACAACCATCGCGCCGACCTTGATGACCGGTGAAACCTATGCGCTGGCCACCGCCGACAGGTGCTACCGCTACCGCCTGGTGAGCACCGTGATCCCGCTTCGAAACATCACCGGAGGCCTGAAATGACCCCACGCGCCCGACACCAACGCGGCGGCTCGCTGTTCCTGGTGCTGATCGTGCTGGCCACGCTGATGCTCAGCGGCCTGGCGCTGGCCCGCATGACCGATACCGGCACGCTGCTCGCCGGCAACCTGGCCAGCCGCGCCGCGGCGCTGCAGGCCGCCGAGGTCGGGGTCAACAACGGGTATGCCGCGGTGCAGGGGCTCACGGATGAGGAGTCGACCGCCCAAAGCTTGACGTGGTATCGGCGCACGCTTGACACGAACCAGACGGCCCAAGGGTTGCCGAACTCGGTGCCGTGGAGCAACACACCCGCCAGCACCGTCGGCGCGATGACGGTGAACTACTACGTCGAGCGCGTGTGCGACTACACCACCGCTGCCATCACCGACGCCACCAAGCAGTGCCTGCTGAAGGAAGTCGACATGCCGGTCAATCGCGCCGAAGACCCGGGCGACCGCGACAAGCAGCTCGACAACCCCTACGCCACGCAGTTCCGCATCACGACCCGCGTCACCGACCAGCGCAACACGACGGTCTATGTGCAGGCCCTGGTGACCAAGGGCAGCAACTGAACTTCGCTCGAGAGGATGTGACCATGTCGTTCTTCATCAATCGCCCGGGCGCCCTGTGGGTGTCGTTGCTCCTGCTGGGACTCCCGTCGGCGCACGCCACCGACGTGGCGACCCGGCCGCTGAAGGCCAGCGTGCTGGTCAAGCCGAACGTGATCATCGGGATGGACGATTCCGGGTCGATGGATGCAGAAGTGCTGTTCGACGAAACGAACAGCGGCATGCTGTGGTGGGATAGGACCACCAAGCAAGCGTGGTCCAACGGCAAGCTTCGCGACAAAACGAGCAATTCCGACCTATACGGCTATCTCTTTCCCAACGGGGCAAACGTCTCGATCCCGGGCACGCTGGTGCTGCCGACGACCTATGCCGCAATCCCTCCCACCAAGGACTTCGCGTTCACGCGCTCAAATGCCTACAACCCGGCCTACTACGACACGAACGTCACATACGCTCCCTGGGTGAACTACTTCTACAGTGGCTCGCTGACTTCCTTCGGCGATGCGGTCCCGAGTGCTGCACGATCGCACCCGTCCATCGGTTCGAGCACTTTCGATTTGACGCGACAACACTGCGACGTCGGATCAAACCAGCAATTCACACTGTCCGCAGGCATGCGAATCGAAAAGGGTGTGGCATGGGGATACTCCGATTGCTCCACTGTGCAGACGACGGACACCATCGTGAACGTTACAGGGGGTCTGTCGGTCTCCTTCAGCTACTACCCGGCCACCTTCTGGGTCCCTGAAGTCTGCACCGTGTCCGCGAATGACCCGACCTGTGCCACCGCTTACGACGGCGGGACATTGAAGCGGTATGAAATCAAGTCCGGCAACACCTTCCCATCGGGGCGCAGCTATGCCGACGAATTGCAGAACTTTGCCAACTGGTTCCAGTACTACCGAAAACGCAAGCTGACCTTGGCGGCCTCGATGGGCAAGATCCTGCAGCGCATCGACGGCATCAACCTCGGCACCGTCTCCTTCTCGAATCAGGTCGCAGGCACGGGTCTAATCGCTCCGACGATGTACGACATGGACTCAACCACACCGAGCACCGGCTATCAAGCTGCACTCGCTCCCTTCTACCGAAGCAACGCGAGCAGTTCGACGCCGACGCGCAAGGTGCTGAGGTACATCGGCCAGCAATTCAGCGGCAGCACGATCGTGGGGTACGCGTGCCAACGCAACGCCGCACTGATTGCCACCGACGGCTATGCCGACGATGCAGCCGCTGCCGCCCCGAGCTACGACGCCTCGTTGTATGGCAACAATCGCCCGCCGTTTGCCACGACCTACGCTGGCACGCTCGCCGACCTGGCCCTGTCCTACTACACGAATAACCTGCGTCCCGCGATGTCGACGGGCAGGGTGCCGACCTCCGACAGCGATGCAAATCCGAACCTGCACATGACGACCTATGCGGTGTCGATCGGGTCCAAGGGCAACCTGTGGCCGGCTACTGCGGCACCGACCACGGCCTCCCCCGCCAGCTTCTGGCCGGCAACCACCTTCGGCACTGCCGGTGCCAATGCATCTGCGATCGACGAGCTGTGGCATGCGACGATCAACGGCCGCGGCGAGATGTTTCTCGCAACAACACCCGATGCGACCGCCGACGCCATGCAGGCCGCCTTCGACTCGATCCGGTCACAACGCGCCGGGGAGGCCAGCGCCAGTGTCGGTTCAGCCAACCTGACACGAAGCAACGGCAAGGTCTACGCGACCAGCTACAACGTCAGCGGCTGGACCGGTGACCTGGGTGCCTACCCGATCGACAGCACGACCGCCGTGATCACCTACACGACGAGCTGGTGGGCGAGCACCCAATTGTCCAGCAGGAACTGGACGGGCCGCAGCATCGCCACCTACGACGGCGCCAGCGGCCAGCCCTTCACCGCCACCGCCGTGGGCGCGAAGCTCAACCCCGGCAGCATCTACGGCAGCACGAGCAATCTCGTCGACTACCTGCGCGGCAACCGCAGCGGCGAAGGCAGCACCTGGCGCAAGCGCGGCTCGTTGCTGGGCGCGATCATCAATGCGTCGCCGATCGTCAGCCGCGACAGCAGCACGGTCTTCCAGGCCTCCAACGAAGGCATGCTGCACGCCTTCAACACCACCAACGGCAAGGAACTGTGGAGCTACATTCCCGGCTCCGTGCTCACCGGCATCGGTGCCACCAGCCAAAAGAGCTACCGCTTCAGTGCCCAGCTCGACGCCACCCCCACGCTGGCGACGGTTTCCGGCCAGGAGATCCTGCTCGGTGGCCGCGGCTCGGCGGGCACCGGCTGGTATGCGCTGGACGTGACGAACGCGTCGGCCATCACCAGCGACGCCGCGCTGGCAGGCCGCGTGAAGTGGGAATTCCCCAACGACAACACCTCGGCGTCGGTCAGGAACCAGGCGGGGCTGTCCATCGGTGGACCCCGCATCGTCCGGATCAAAGGGGCGACCAACTCGGTCGCCCTGCTGAGCAGCGGCTACAACAACGCCGCGCAGGACGGCGTCAGCCGGCTCTTCGTGCTGGACGCGCTCACCGGGACCTTGCAGGCCACGCTGTCCACCACGGCGGGTGCTTCGGGTGACCCGGGCTTCGCTCAGTTCTCGCCGTACTTCGAGGACGACGGCTCGGTCCAGTACGTCTACGGCGGTGACGAGCGCGGCAACCTGTGGCGCTTCGATCTCGTCAACAGCCAGGTCAATCGCGTGGCCACGCTGAGGGATGCCTCCGGCACCGCGCAGCCGATCACCACGGCCCCTGCGCTCGTCTACCAGAACGGAAAGCGGACCCTCTTCGTCGCGACCGGCCGCATGCTGGGCTTCACGGACCTCTCGAGCACGCCCGGCACGCAAACGGTCTACGCGATCTCGGACGGTGACGAACTCACCAACCCGCGCGGCAGCCTGACCAAGCAGGTCTACGACAGCGCCACCGACACGCTGACCAGCAACAGCGTCAACTGGAGCACCAGCCGGGGCTGGTACATCGACCTGCCCGCCGGCGAGGTCGTCAACACGGCGCCGTCGATCGGCTACACCGCCGTGGTGCTGGTGACCAACAAGTCGACCATTTCGGACTGCTCGGCCAGCTCCCGCTACTACGTGGTCGACATGGCCAGCGGCACGGCCATCTCCGGCGTCGGCTACGTGAGCGCAACGATCTCCAGCACCGACATGTCGTCGAAGATGACGCTGCTGCGCACGACGGCGTCGAGCGCCTCCAGCGGGTCGTCCAGCTCCAGTTCCAGCAGCAGCTGCGGCTCCGGCGGCATCGCGGGGATGACGACCGTCGCGTCGGGCACCATCAGGACCACGGCCCTGAACCTGTGCCAGGCCATCCCGTCGCGCAAGAACGCCTGGACCGAGATCCGCCGTTGATCAGGCCCGCCCGGCGGCGAGCTCGATGCCGTCGGCGAACCTCGGCAGCAGCGGCAGCGGCAGGTCGTGCCCCATGCCGTCGACCAGGTCGAGCTGCGCGCCGCGGATCTTGCGCGCCAGGTCGTGCCCGGCCGCCACCGGCACCAACGGGTCGGCCTGGCCGTGGATCACGCGGCACGG
>NZ_JBFUCB010000487.1:0-4692 GCF_056405435.1 Rhizobacter sp. P1_G5
CATCGGCGCGCTGTATGCACTGGCGACGCGGCTGTTCGGCGGGCCGCTGACGCGCATCCAGGCGAGCGGCGTGACGACCACGGTGCGCGTCAGCGATGACGGCCGCGGTGGTGTCGTCTGGGAGCGCGGCTTCCACCGCAACGCGATGCTCGGTGCGAACCACGTGCGCACCGTGCGCTCGACGAAGCAGCTCGACGCCGACGGCCGCCTGTTCGAGCGCACCGACGGCGGCCTGAGCATGGCGCTCGACGTCTTCGAGGAGCGCGGCTCGCTGGTCTTCCAGAGCCGCGGCTTCTCGCTGGTGTGGGGCCGGCTGCGCCTGCCGGTGCCGGCGCTGCTGACGCCGGGCACCTGCCGCGTCATGCACACCGACCTGGGCGGCGGCTTCTTCCGCTTCACGCTGTCGATGGTGCATCCGCTGTGGGGCCGCACCTTCCACCAATCCGGCGTGTTCGCCGATCCGCACACTGAACTCTGAGAGAACCCGCGATGAACACCCTCTTCCTCCTGCTGTCCGTCCAGGCCCTGATGGGCGCCTTCGACAACCTGTGGCACCACGAGCTGCAGGCGCGGCTGCCACAGCGTGCGTCAGCACGCCACGAGCTCGCGCTGCACGCGGCGCGCGAGGCGATCTACGGCATCGTCTTCATCGGACTGGGC
This sequence comes from Rhizobacter sp. P1_G5, assembly GCF_056405435.1. NCBI lineage: Bacteria > Pseudomonadati > Pseudomonadota > Betaproteobacteria > Burkholderiales > Sphaerotilaceae > Rhizobacter > Rhizobacter sp. P1_G5. The sequence continues at coordinate 661 of NZ_JBFUCB010000487.1, forward strand.
TGGTTCGAATGGCGCGGCGCGTTCGCCGCGGTGCTGGCCGGGCTGCTGGCGGCCGAGGTCGTGATCACGCTGGCGGATTTCCTGGAGGAAGACCGCACGCGCGCGCTGCCGCCGTTCGAGCGGCTGCTGCACACGCTGCTGACGATCAGCTACGGTGCCTTCATCGCGCTGATCGCGCCGCTGCTGTGGGGCTGGTCGCAGCAGCCGAGCGCCCTCGTGCTGACGCCGCATGGCGCGCAGGCGTGGGTGTCGTGGCTGTTCACGCTGTACGGCATCGGCGTGCTGGCGTGGAGCGTGCGCAATGCGCTGGCGGTGCGGCGGCTCGGCCGCGTGCAGCCCGCGCCGGCAGCGACGCCGCAACCGTCGCACCGCATCGAGCCGGCGGTGCTCGTCACCGGCGCGACCGGCTTCATCGGCAGCACGCTGGTGGCAAGCCTGCGGCGCGACGGGCGGCGCGTGATCGCGCTGTCACGCGACCTGCGGCAGGCCCGTGCGGGCTTCGGCCCGGGCGTGTGGGTGGTCGACAGCCTGGAGGCGATCCCGTCGGAGACGCGCATCGATGCGGTGGTCCACCTGGCCGGGGCGCGCGTGCTCGGCATGCCGTGGACGGCGGCGCGGCGGCGCGAGCTGCTGGCCAGCCGGGTCGACGGGACGACTGCGCTGCTCGGCCTGATGCGGCGCCTGCAGCAGGCGCCGCGCGTGCTGGTGAGCGCGTCGGCGGTGGGTTTCTATGGCGCGTCGCCGGAGGGCTCGTTCGAGCCGCTCGACGAGGCGAGCCCGGCGCGCCCGGGACAGTTCCAGTCCGACCTGTGCGCCGCGATCGAGCACGAGGCGCGGCGTGCCGAGGCCCTGGGCGTGCGGGTCGTGCGCATGCGCTTCGGCGTGGTGCTGGGCCGCGGCGACGGCGCGTACCCGATGCTGGCGCTGGCTGCGCGTTTCGGGCTCGGTGCGGTGCTGGGCAGCGGGCGGCAGGCGGCGCCGTGGATCCACCTCGATGACGCGGTGGGGATGGTGCGCTTCGCGATGGACCGCGACGACATCGACGGCGCACTGAATGCCGTCGCCCCCGAGACGCTGCCGCAAGCGGCGTTCGCGGCGGCGATGGCCGCATCGTTCGGCCGCCGCGTGCACCTGCGCATGCCGGCCGCGCCGATGCGCGCGCTGGCGGGCGAGATGGCGACGCTGCTGCTCGACGGGCAGAACGCGGTGTCGCGTGCTGCGCTGGCGGCGGGGTATCGGTTCAGGTTTGCGGGGGTTCGGGCGGCGTTGGAGGACCTGGCCGCTAGGGAACCAGGGCTTCGACAGGCTCAGCCCGCCCCTTCGAGAAGCTCAGGGTGAGCGGGTCCGGGTCTCGCTGACGCGCCGCTACGACTTCTTCTCCGGCACCTTCGCTCCCGCCTTGCGCGCCTCCGACAACCCGATCGCCACCGCCTGCGCGCGGCTCGTGACCTTCTTGCCAGAGGTGCCGCTCCTCAGCGTGCCTTCGTGGCGCTCGTGCATCGCACGCTCGACCTTCTCGGATGCCTTCTTGCCGTATTTCGTGGCCATGTCGATCTCCGTGGGTGGGAACACCCTCCAGCGCGGCAATCGACATGCCCGTCAGGCCAGCGGCGCCAGCAGCGCCTTCAGGTCGGCCTCGCTGAATTTCACGGTGGCCTCCCCGTCCACGCCCAGCACGCCTTCGGCCAGCGCCTCCTTGCGCTGCTGCAGCGCCAGCATGCGCTCCTCGATGCTGCCCTCCACCACCAGCTTGTAGACGAACACCGGCTGGTCCTGCCCGATGCGGTGGGCGCGCGCCGTCGCCTGCTGCTCGACGGCAGGGTTCCACCACGGGTCGAGGTGGATCACCGTGTCGGCCGCCGTCAGGTTCAGCCCGACGCCGCCCGCCTTCAGGCTCAGCAGCATCAGCGGCAGCTCGCGCTGCTGGAAGCGCCGCACCACGTCGCCGCGGTCGGCGGGTGGCGTCTCGCCGGTCAGCATCAGGTGCGGCAGGTTCAGCACGGCGAGTTCGTCCGCCACCAGCCCCAGCATCTCGGTGAACTGCGAGAACACCAGGATGCGCCGCCCCTCCTCCAGCAGCTCCGGCAGCGTCGCGCGCAGCCACTCGAGCTTCGCGCGCTCCATCGTCGGCGCCATCGCGGTGCCCTTCAGCAGGTATGGGTCGCAGCACACCTGGCGCAGCTTCAGCAGCGCGTCGAGGATGCTGATCTGCGCGCCGCCGAAACCGGTGCGCTTCAGCAGCCGCCGCACCAGTTCGTCGGCGGCCACGCGCACGCTCTCGTACAGCGCGCGCTGCTGGCCTTCGAGCTGCACGCGGTGGACCATCTCGGTCTTCTCCGGCAGCTCGGTCGCGACCTCGTCCTTGCGCCGGCGCAGGATGAAGGGGCGCACACGCTGCGCGAGCAGCTGCGCACGCAGCGTCTCGCCCTGCGTCTCGATGGGCTTGCGCCAGATCCTCTGGAACGAGCGCGCGTCGCCGAGGAACCCCGGCATCAGGAAATCGAAATGCGCCCACAGCTCGCCGAGGTGGTTCTCCAGCGGCGTGCCCGTCACGCACAGCCGGTGGCGCGACTGCAGACGGCGCAGCGCGGTGGCTGCGCGGCTGCCGGCGTTCTTGACCATCTGCGCCTCGTCCAGCACCACCAGGTGCCAGGGCTGCTGCGCGAGCGTGGCGATGTCGCGCCACAGCAGCGGGTAGGTCGTCAGCACGAGGTCGTGGCCCGCGGTGTCGGCGAAGCGCTTCGACCGGTCGACGCCCTGCAGCGTCAGCACGCGCAGCGCCGGCGCGTTGCGCGCCGCCTCGGCCTGCCAGTTCGCGATCAGCGAGGTCGGCAGCACGACGAGCGCCGGCAGGTCGAGCCGCCCGGCCTGCTGCTCGATCAGCAGGTGGGCCAGCACCTGCGCCGTCTTGCCCAGCCCCATGTCGTCGGCCAGGATGCCGGCGAGGCGGTGCTCGCGCAGGTACTGCAGCCAGGCCACGCCATGCCGCTGGTACGCGCGCAGCTCGAGCCCGAGGCCCGCCGGCGATGCCACCGCCGGTGGCGTGCCGGCCGCGCGCAGCCGCTGCGTCAGTTCGGTGAGGCCGGCATCGCCCTGCAGCTGCCAGCGGCCGTGCTCGCCGGCGCGCGCCGCCTGCGTGTCCATCAGGCTCAGCCGCAGCGCCTCGATGCGCTGGGCCTCCCAGTGGGACAGCTTCATCGGCCCTTCCTGCCGCTTCGGATCGGTCAGCAGGTCGAGCATCGCGCTGACGATGGCCTTCAGCGGGCCGGCCGGCGATTCGATGCCGCGCCCGCCCTTGCCACGGCGCAGCATGATGATCTTGTCGTCGGGGATGTCGGCCACCTGTTGCGCGTCGAGCCAGCGCGGCTCGCGCTTGAACAGCTCGACCAGCAGCGGCGCCAGGTCGACCGGCTCGCCGTCGACCTCGATCCCGAGGCTCACCATGAACGAGCCTTCGCGCTTCGGCTGCCCGAGCRCCCCGAACGGCGTCTGATGGCGCGACGGCGCATCGACCAGCTCGCGCCCCTGCTCGGCGCCGGTGACCGGGTCGATCAGCAGCCGCCAGCGCTCCACCGGCGCGCTCATGTGCGCGAAGCCCGGTGCCACCACCACCGACCAGCCGTGGCCCTGCAGGCGCGGCACCTGGTCGAGCCAGAAGTCGCCGAACTGCACTTCCTCGGGCAGGGTCCACAGCTGCGGATGGCCTTCGCCGGCGTCGGCGCTGCGCCACTGCAGCGCCTGCATCGGCAGCGGGCGCAGGCCGCTGGACCACAGCAGGTCCATCGCATCGGCCTCGCCGGCCAGGTCGCGCTCGAGCACGACGCGCTCGTTCCACGCGCCGCGCAGCAGCTCGGTCGGCGAAGGGCGCTTGCCGAGCACGCTGGTGGGCGCCGGCGTCTCCCAGTGCAGGCCAGGCGCGGCCTCGTAGGTCCACTCGACGCGCGCGATGCTGAGCTTGGGGCCGCGCGGGCCGAAGCCGTTCATCGCCCGCATGCCGAGCAGGCCGTCGCCGCGGGTCAGGGTCTGCAGGGT
>NZ_JBFUCB010000488.1:0-4692 GCF_056405435.1 Rhizobacter sp. P1_G5
GGCCGCCCTCGCTCGGCTTGGCCGGCTCCGGCGGATCGGTCTTCTTGATGCCGTGGGCGATGAAGTTGACGACGTCCAGGCGCGTCACGCCCTGCTGGTGCAGGTAGTAGACGGCGTGCGAGTCCTTCTCGCCGAAGATCGCGACCAGCACGTTGGCGCCGGTCACTTCCTTCTTGCCGCTGCCGGTGGACTGCACGTGCATGATCGCGCGCTGGATCACGCGCTGGAAACCCAGCGTCGGCTGCGTGTCGACCTCTTCGGCACCGCCCACCGTGGGGGTGTTTTCCTTGATGAACTGCGCAAGGCTCTTGCGCAGGTCGTCGATGTTGGCCGAGCAGGCGCGCAGCACCTCCGCGGCCGACGGGTTGTCGAGCAGCGCCATCAGCAGGTGCTCGACGGTGATGAATTCGTGGCGCTGCTGGCGCGCCTCGACGAACGCCATGTGCAGGCTGACTTCAAGCTCTTGCGCGATCATGCTGCCTCCATAATGCATTGCAACGGGTGGCCGCCCCGACGGGCAGCGGCCAGCACCAATTCGACCTTGGTTGCAGCGACGTCCTTGGTATAGACGCCGCAGACTCCGCGGCCCTCTTTGTGAACCTTGAGCATGATCTGCGTCGCGGTTTCGAGGTCGCGCTGGAAATACTCCTGAAGCACCATCACGACAAACTCCATCGGTGTGTAGTCGTCGTTGAGCAGTACCACCTGGTACATGCGCGGCGGCTCTGTCTTCGCGGCCTGCCTTTCGGCCACGACCGCCCCCTGCCCGTCATCGGGTGTCGGCCGCTTCAACGGCTCGGGCGGTATCGGTTTTTCCTCGGGCATGGAACCATTCTATAGAGTTGATTTTGCTGTGCTCACCCGAACGGATATTGCGACACCCGGGCGAACTGCAAGGCCCGGAAATGCATCACAACGTGCCCATTGTTCTACGACGGCACCCGCAAGGGAATGCATTTGGTTGCATGGCCCTGAACCCTGGTTTGCCGCGCCTTGACAGTCACCAAGGCGGCGCACAAAATTCTTCGCTCCCAGGGATAGGAGACCAATATGGCCCAGAAGTTGTTCGGAACCGTGAAGTGGTTCAATGATGCGAAGGGATTCGGCTTCATTGAACCGGAAGGGGGTGGCGAGGATGTGTTCGCACATTTTTCGGCCATCCAGAGTGAAGGCTTTCGCACGCTCAAACAGGGCGGCCGCGTGAGCTACGAAGTGGTGCAAGGCCCCAAAGGCCAGCTCGCGCAGAACATCTCTGCGCTCGACGTACCCGAAACGATCCCGCATCGCCGCAATCCTGTCGGCGTGGCGGAGTCCTCGGCCGCCGAGGCCTAGGCCGAGAATTCACACCGCGCAAGCGGTGTGCAGCCACCTAGAAGACTACCGGCACGGCCCGGCGCTGGGTCTCGTGCGGAAAGCTTTCATCGGCTTCCCGAACGAGATGGCGTCGGGCCACTTCGTTTTTGCCACCGATCGTTCTTGCCACCGATCGCCCATGAAAAAACCCCTTGTTCCGGGCCGGAACAAGGGGTTTGCAGTGATTCGCCCGGCGGCTTCGAAGCCGCCGGCGTGGGATCACATGTGGTCGATCATCACCTGGCCGAAGCCCGAGCACGACACCTGCGTCGCGCCGTCCATCAGGCGCGCGAAGTCGTACGTGACCTTCTTCGACAGGATCGACTTTTCCATCGAGCTGATGATCAGGTCGGCCGCTTCGGTCCAGCCCATGTGGCGCAGCATCATCTCGGCCGACAGGATCTCGGAACCCGGGTTCACGTAGTCCTTGCCGGCGTACTTCGGTGCCGTGCCGTGCGTGGCCTCGAACATCGCGACCGAGTCGCTCAGGTTCGCACCCGGGGCGATGCCGATGCCGCCGACCTGGGCCGCCAGCGCGTCGGAGACGTAGTCGCCGTTCAGGTTCAGCGTCGCGATCACCGAGTACTCGGCCGGGCGCAGCAGGATCTGCTGCAGGAAGGCGTCAGCGATCGAATCCTTGATCGTGATGTCCTTGCCGGTGTTCGGGTTCTTGAACTTGCACCACGGGCCGCCGTCGATCAGTTCGGCGCCGAATTCCTTCTGCGCCAGGCCATAGGCCCAGTCGCGGAAGCCGCCTTCGGTGAACTTCATGATGTTGCCCTTGTGCACGATGGTCACGCTGGGCTTGTCGTTGTCGATCGCGTACTGGATCGCCTTGCGCACCAGGCGCTCGGTGCCCTCGCGCGACACCGGCTTGATGCCGATGCCCGAGGTGTTCGGGAAGCGGATCTTCTTGACACCGAATTCGTCCTGCAGGAACTTGATCAGCTTCTTGGCCTTGTCGCTCTCGGCCTCGAACTCGATGCCGGCATAGATGTCTTCCGAGTTCTCGCGGAAGATCACCATGTTGGTCTTCTCGGGCTCCTTCACCGGCGACGGCACGCCCTTGAAGTACTGGATCGGACGCAGGCAGACGTACAGGTCGAGTTCCTGGCGCAGCGCGACGTTCAGCGAGCGGATGCCGCCGCCGACCGGCGTCGTGAGCGGCCCCTTGATCGACACCACGTACTCGCGCAGGACCTGCAGGGTTTCCTCGGGCAGCCACACATCGGGGCCGTAGACCTTGGTCGATTTCTCGCCGGCGAAGATCTCCATCCAGTGGATCTTCTTCGTGCCCTTGTAGGCCTTCGCCACCGCGGCGTCGACCACCTTGATCATCACCGGGGTGATGTCGTAGCCGGTGCCGTCACCCTCGATGTACGGGATGATGGGCTGGTCGGGGACCTTGAGCGAGAAGTCGGCGTTGACGGTGATCTTCTGCCCGCCCTCGGGCACCTTGATGTGCTGATACATGGGATAGCTCCGCGCGCTGCTGATGTTGGAGTGACTGGAAACGGACCGCACTGAAGCCGGCGATTCTATGTCACGCACCGTGTCAACCGACTTTCGAGAGCCCGCGTTACGGGCGGACCGTCCAACGATGGATGGTGGATCCCAAAAACTTTCGAAAGGTTTTCACATGAACAAGATTCTGGCCGCCCTGATTGCTTCCCTGTTCGCTGCCGGCGCTTTCGCCGCTGACGCCAAGCCCGCTGAAGCCGCCAAGCCGGCTGCATCGGCTGCCAAGGCCGAGAAGAAGGCCGAGAAGGCCGAAGCCAAGAAGGCCGAAAAGAGCGAGAAGGCTGCTTCGGCTGCCAAGTGATTCGGGAGGAGCCGGGTTCACGCCCGCTTCGCTGAATTGAATGAGGAACGCCCGGCCTGTGCCGGGCGTTTTTCTTTGGCCCTCGCTACACTCTGCCGCGCCTGTCCACACCGAAGCCCGCCCGACCATGAAGATCCCCGCCACCCGCCTGCTGGCCCTGCTCGCTTTCGGCCCGATCGCCGCAGCCGCTCTTGCGCAGGACGCGCCGCAGCAGCTGCCCGCCATCCAGCTCACCGCCGGCATCCACAACATCCAGGCGCAGGTCGCGCAGACGCCCGAGCAACGGGCCACCGGCCTGATGTTCCGCCGCACGATGGGCACCAACGACGGCATGCTGTTCGCGTTCGAAGAGGCCGGCGTGCAGTGCTTCTGGATGAAGAACACGCTGCTGCCGCTGTCGGCCGCCTTCATCGCCGACGATGGCACCGTCGTGAACGTCGAGGACATGAAGCCGCAGACGCTCGATTCGCATTGCTCGAAGAAGCCGGTGCGCTTCGTGCTCGAGATGAACCAGGGCTGGTTCGCCAAGCGCGGGATCAAGTCCGGCGACAAGCTCTCGGGCACGCCGTTCGGGCGCTGAGCCTCACGCATCATCACCGCATGAAAAAGGCCGGTCCAGGGACCGGCTTTTTGCTGGGCGACGAACGCTCGCTCAGGCGAAGTTCTTCTCGGCGAAGTCCCAGTTGACCAGCGAGGTCAGGAAGGTCTCGACGAACTTCGGGCGCAGGTTGCGGTAGTCGATGTAGTAGGCATGCTCCCACACGTCGATCGTCAGCAGCGCCTTGTCGGCGGTCGTCAGCGGCGTGCCGGCGGCACCCATGTTGACGATGTCGACGCTGCCGTCGGCCTTCTTCACGAGCCAGGTCCAGCCCGAACCGAAGTTGCCGACGGCGCTCTTCGTGAAGGCTTCCTTGAACGACGCGTAGCTGCCGAACTTCGCGGTGATCGCCGCCGCCAGCGCGCCCTTGGGCTCGCCGCCGCCGGCCGGCTTCATGCCGTTCCAGAAGAAGGTGTGGTTCCAGATCTGCGCGGCATTGTTGTAGATGCCACCGGAGGATTTCTTGATGATCTCTTCCAGGCTCAGGGACTCGAACTCGGTGCCCTTCTGCAGGTTGTTCAGGTTCACCACATAGGCGTTGTGGTGCTTGCCGTAGTGGTATTCGAGCGTTTCCTTGCTCAGGTGCGGAGCGAGGGCGTCTTGTGCGTACGGCAGCGGCGGCAGAGTGTGTTCCATGCGAATTCCTTTCGGGTATCGAGTCAGGTGGGGCGCATTGTAGGCAGAGGAGACGCGGGTTGCAGGCGCGCGTCCGATGACGTCACTTGCGTCACGTCCACTGTCGCGCGGCCGTCGGACAGCACCGCGCCGAGCCGCTGCCCGACGGTGAGTGCCGCCACGCTGGCCACCGGCGCGCCCTGCCCGTCCTCGAGCCACGCGTAGCCGCGCGCCAGTACCTGGCGCGGGTCGACCGCCTGCAGCCGTGCCGCCAGCGCAGCGGCGCGATGCCCGGCGCCTTCGG
>NZ_JBFUCB010000489.1:0-4680 GCF_056405435.1 Rhizobacter sp. P1_G5
GCGAGGAGGCGGCGAAGCAGCGCAAGCTGGCCGCCGAACCGGCGCTGGCGATCGAGCAGGGCCGCCCCACCAAGCGCGATCGCCGCCAGCTCGCCGACTGGAACCGCTGGAGCGCAAGCATCGACCCCGAATGACCCTGGGCCCGGGTCGGCCCGGCCTTGCCTTTCCCCCGCACGGTCCCACGTGCCCTGCAGCACGGGGGCCTGCATTATTTTGAAAGCCCCTCTTGAAACCCGGGGCAAAGCGCCCATATGCGCGCCATTCGACAGGATCCACCCATGCAAAATCCAGAAAATTCTTCGCAAGATCAAGGACTTGAGACGCCGGCTGACATCTCTGGCGCGGCTGCCGCCGCGCAGGCGCAGGCGGCCGAGGTCAACCTGGAAGCCCGCCTGGCCGAGATGTCCGACGCCTACCTGCGCGCCAAGGCCGAGACCGAGAACGTCCGCCGCCGCTCGGAAGAAGAGATCGCCAAGGCGCGCAAGTTCGCCGTCGAAAGCTTCGCCGACAGCCTGCTGCCGGTGAAGGACAGCCTGGAGGCCGCGATCGCGATCCAGGCCGCGACGCCCGAGCAGCTGCTCGAAGGCGTGCACGCCACGCTGCGCCAGCTGTCAGCCGCGCTCGAGCGCAGCAAGGTGATCGAGATCAACCCGCCGGCCGGCACGAAGTTCGATCCGCACCAGCACCAGGCCATCAGCATGGTGCCGGCCGAGCAGGAGGCCAACACCGTCGTGATCGTGCTGCAGAAGGGCTACCTGATCGCCGATCGCGTGCTGCGCCCGGCGCTGGTCACGGTGGCCGCCCCGAAATAACGCAAGGCAGAAGCAACTGTCCACAAGCGCGGCCCCTTGAAACGGCCCGACTTATCCACAACTCGACAACATCAAGATTTTCGGATTCAGGAGAACCACATGGCAAAAATCATCGGCATCGACCTCGGCACCACGAACTCGTGCGTGGCCATCATGGAAGGCAACACCACCAAGGTGATCGAGAACAGCGAAGGTGCGCGCACCACGCCGTCGATCATTGCCTACCAGGAAGATGGCGAGATCCTCGTCGGTGCGTCTGCCAAGCGCCAGGCCGTCACCAACCCGCGCAACACGCTGTATGCGGTGAAGCGCCTGATCGGCCGCAAGTTCACCGAGAAGGAAGTGCAGAAGGACATCGACCTGATGCCCTACAAGATCGCGCAGGCCGACAACGGCGATGCGTGGGTCGAGGTGCGCGGCAACCGGCTCGCGCCGCCGCAGGTCAGCGCCGAAGTGCTGCGCAAGATGAAGAAGACCGCCGAGGACTACCTGGGCGAGACGGTGACCGAGGCCGTGATCACGGTGCCGGCCTACTTCAACGACGCCCAGCGCCAGGCCACCAAGGATGCGGGCCGCATTGCCGGCCTCGACGTGAAGCGCATCATCAATGAGCCGACCGCCGCGGCGCTCGCGTTCGGCCTCGACAAGAACGAGAAGGGTGACCGCAAGATCGCGGTGTACGACCTGGGCGGCGGCACCTTCGACGTGTCGATCATCGAGATCGCCGACGTCGACGGCGAGAAGCAGTTCGAGGTGCTGTCGACCAACGGCGACACCTTCCTGGGCGGCGAAGACTTCGACCAGCGCATCATCGACTACATCATCACCGAGTTCAAGAAGGAACAAGGCGTCGACCTGTCGAAGGACGTGCTCGCGCTGCAGCGCCTGAAGGAAGCCGCCGAGAAGGCGAAGATCGAGCTCTCGAACAGCGCGCAGACCGACATCAACCTGCCGTACGTGACGGCCGATGCGTCGGGCCCGAAGCACCTGAACATCAAGCTGACGCGCGCCAAGCTGGAAGCGCTGGTCGAGGAGCTGATCGAACGCACGATCGCGCCCTGCCGCACCGCCATCAAGGACGCCGGCGTGGCCGTCAACGCGATCGACGACGTGATCCTGGTCGGCGGCATGACCCGCATGCCCAAGGTGCAGGAGAAGGTCAAGGAGTTCTTCGGCAAGGAGCCGCGCAAGGACGTGAACCCGGATGAAGCGGTGGCCGTCGGTGCCGCGATCCAGGGCCAGGTGCTGGCCGGCGACCGCAAGGACGTGCTGCTGCTCGACGTGACCCCGCTGASCCTGGGCATCGAGACSCTSGGCGGCGTGWTSACCMMGMTGATCGCGAAGAACACGACCATCCCGACCAAGYKCKCGCAGACCTTCTCGACCGCCGACGACAACCAGYCGGCCGTCACGATCAAGGTCTACCAGGGCGAACGCGAGATGGCCTCGGGCAACAAGAGCCTGGGCGAGTTCAACCTCGAGGGCATCCCGCCGTCGCCGCGCGGCACGCCGCAGATCGAGGTGAGCTTCGACATCGACGCGAACGGCATCCTGCACGTCGGCGCCAAGGACAAGGGCACCGGCAAGGAAAACAAGATCACCATCAAGGCGAACTCCGGCCTCTCCGAGGCCGAGATCCAGCAGATGGTGAAGGACGCCGAGCTGAACGCCGTCGAGGACAAGAAGAAGCTCGAACTGGTGCAGGCCCGCAACCAGGCCGACGCGATGGTGCACAGCGTTCGCAAGTCGCTGGGCGAGCATGGCGACAAGCTGGATGCCGGCGAGAAGGAAAAGATCGAGACCGCGCTGAAGGACGCCGAGGAAGCGCTGAAGGGCGACGACAAGGCGGCCATCGAGGCCAAGAGCGAGGCGCTGATGGCCGCCAGCCAGAAGCTGGGCGAGAAGGTGTACGCCGATGCGCAGGCGGCCCAGGCGGCGGCCGGCGCGGGCGCAGCGGCAGGTGGCGCGGGTGCTCAGGCGCCGCATGCCGAAGCCGCTTCGTCGAAGCCGGCCGACGACAACGTGGTCGACGCCGAGTTCAAGGAAGTGAAAGACCAGAAGTAAGGCGCCGCCGCGGCTTCTTCAGACCCCCGTGGGCCGCGACCGGTGCACGGGGGATTTGCATTTCAAGCAAGAGCACCCATGGCAAAGCGTGACTACTACGAAATCCTCGGCGTCGCGAAGAACGCGTCCGAGGAGGACATCAAGAAGGCCTACCGCAAGCTGGCCATGAAGCACCACCCCGATCGCAACCAGGGCGACGGGGCGAAGAAATCGGAAGAGCAGTTCAAGGAGGTCAAGGAGGCCTACGAGATGCTCTCCGACGCGCAGAAGCGCGCGGCCTACGACCAGTACGGCCATGCCGGCGTCGACCCCAACGCCGGTGGGTTCCGCCCGGGCGGCCAGGGCGGCGAAGGCTTCGGCGGCTTCGCCGAGGCGTTCGGCGACATCTTCGGCGACATCTTCGGTGGCCAGGGCGGCGGCGGGCAACGCCGGGGCGGTGCCGGCGGCCAGCAGGTGTTCCGCGGCAGCGACCTCAGCTACGCGATGGAGATCACGCTCGAAGAGGCAGCGCGTGGCAAGGAAACGCAGATCCGCATCCCGAGCTGGGAAGAGTGCGAGACCTGCCACGGCAGCGGCGCCAAGCCCGGCACCAGCGCGAAGACCTGCCCGAGCTGCAACGGCGCCGGCACGGTGCACATGCGCCAGGGCTTCTTCAGCATCCAGCAGACCTGCCCGCACTGCCACGGCACCGGCAAGATCATTCCCGAGCCGTGCCTGACCTGCCACGGCCAGGGCAAGATCAAGAAGACCAAGACGCTGGAGGTGAAGATCCCCGCCGGCATCAACGAAGGCATGCGCATCCGCTCGGCCGGCAACGGCGAGCCGGGCACCAATGGCGGCCCGGCCGGCGACCTGTACATCGAGATCCGCATCAAGCAGCACGAGATCTTCGAGCGCGACGGTGACGACCTGCACTGCACCGTGCCGGTCGGGCTGACGCTCGCGGCGCTGGGCGGCGGCATCGAGGTGCCCACGCTGGGCGGCAAGGCCGAGATCGAGCTGCCCGAAGGCACGCAGCACGGCAAGACCTTCCGCTTGCGCGGCAAGGGCATCAAGGGCGTGCGCTCCAGCTACCCGGGCGACCTGTACTGCCACATCAGCGTCGAGACGCCGGTCAAGCTGACCGAGCACCAGCGCAAGCTGCTGAAGGAGCTGGACGAGTCCTTCAACAAGTCGGGCGGCAAGCATTCGCCGAATGCCAAGAGCTGGACCGACCATGTGAAGGATCTGTTCAAGTAACCCGGCCCGCGGCCGCCGGCGCTCAAGCGGCCCTCCCCCTGTCCGATAAGGGGGGATGGCTCCGCTAGACCGTGACATCGCGCAGTGCCGGGCGATGGTCATCGACCCGAACCCGACCTCGCGCAGCATTCTTTCCGCCCAGCTGCGCGATTTCGGCGTCGGCACGGTCGCGCAATGCGGCCGCATCGAAGACGCCCGCAAGCAGCTGGAGGTGCGCCCGTTCGACGTGGTGCTGTGCGAGCACAGCTTCAGCGCCACCGGCTACTCCGGGCAGAACCTGCTCGACGACCTGCGGCGCAACCAGCTGCTGCCGCTGTCCACCGTCTTCATCATCGTCACCAGCGAAGCCTCGTACACGCTGGTGGCCGACGCCGCCGAGTCGGCGCTCGACAGCTACCTGCTGAAACCCCACACCGCGACCGCGCTCGGCGAGCGGCTGATGCAGGCGCGCCGGCGCAAGAAATCGCTGGGCGAGATCTTCCTCGCGATCGAGGAAGGCGATTTCGAGCGCGGCGCCGCGCTGTGCGCCGCCCGCTTCGAGCAGCGCGGCCCGTACTGGCTGTAC
>NZ_JBFUCB010000490.1:0-4662 GCF_056405435.1 Rhizobacter sp. P1_G5
CCGTCGCTGTCGGCGCTGCGCACCGGGCGGCCGGGCGGCAGCCGGCGCACCATGTGCAGCACCTCGTCGTTCAGGCCCCAGTGGCGCGCCACGGCGGCGCCCAGCAATTCGCTGTCGACGCCGAGCACCGCGAACGATGCGCCCTCTTCCGTCATGCCCGGCTGCTCGGCCTCGCCCGGCTCGGCGGGCGGAATCGGCTGCATCAGCTGGCGAATCTGTTCGGCTTCATCGGGGAAGTGGTACTGCACCATCAGGCGGCCCAGGTTCTGCAGCGTCGCGATCAGGTAGATCACCTCGGGGTCGTAGCCCGCCGGGCGCAGCACCTGCGCGGTGTGGCCTGCCAGGCGCACGCGGTCCATCAGCTTCTGCAGCGCGTCGGCGTGCGCCGGCGACAACGGGCCGGGCCAGGCGCRCAGCACCGAAGCCGCGGTGCGCACGCCCTTCAGCCCGACCAACGCCACCGCGCGGCGGATCGTCAGCACCGGGCCGTTGCCGGAAATCTGCGTGCCCTGCACCTGCGCCGAATTGACGGTGCGCAGCAGCTCGAAGCTGAGCGCCATGTCCTGCAGGATCTGCTGGGCGATCTCGTCGGTGCGCTGGCCCTCGGCCATCGCGAGCCGGCCCACGCGCTGCGCGACACCGGGCGCAGCCGGCAGGTGGCCGATGCTGCGCATGCGGTCGATCAGCAGCGCGATCGCGCCGCCGCTGTCCTGCGCGTCGGTCTCGCGCCAGCCCGACATCGCGCGCAGCATGGTGCGGGCGCTGTGATAGCGCTGGCGCTCCTGGCGGTCGGTCGCGCGGTTGGCGATGGCGCGCAGCGCATCGGGAATCGGCTTCGGCGTGCCCCAGGGCAGGCGGATGATCTCGCGGCCGACCGGCGGCAGGCGGTCGATCACGCGGGCGGTGTCGGGTTCGTCGAGCGCCGGCTGGCCGCACAGCAGCTGGTGCAGCACCAGCCCGGCACACAGCACGTCGCGCTCGGCCGCGAGCCGGGAGGCGCGCAGCTGGTTCGGGTCCATCGGCATCGCGCGGTCGTGGGCGCGGTCCGCGGCGGCGGTCTCGCCGGTGGCGGCCGGTGCCGAGGCAACGGCCAGCGCCATCACGCGCACCGTGCCCTGCTCGCTGAGCAGCACATGGTGCAGTTGCAGGTCGCGGTGTGCCACACCGGCTTCATGCGCGAAGGCCAGGCCTTCCAGTGCCTGGATCACCCAACCCACCGCCTCGTTGGCGGTCAGCCCGGGCGTGGCCGCGAGCCGTTCGGCCAGCGTGCTGCCGAGCGCGCGGTCGACCGCGACGTAGGGCCAGTGGTCCTGCACGCCCACTTCGATCACGTGGGCCAGGTTCGGGTGGTCGAGCCGGGCGGCAAGCTTGGCGTCGCGCGTCCAGGCCTCCAGGCCGGCGGCGTCGGCGGGCTGCACGCGCGGCAGCGTCAGCATCACCTCCTGCGAGGCACGCGGGTCGAACGCGAGCCACACCATGCTGCGGTCGCTCTTGCCCAGCAGCTGACGCAGCTGATAGCGCCCGAACGCGCGTGTCGGCGCGGTCTTGGCGGCAGGAGTCTCCGGAACGGACATGAGCGAGGCGCGATGTGACGAAGTTGCCTTATTGGACGACCGAATGCCGCATCGTGGTGCGCTGATGAACCCGGAAAAGCCGTGCCAATTTCCGCCGGCGGGCCGGGGTTCGGCGCGTCAGATGTCCAGCTCGACGACCTCTCCGGTGCCGGCGATCAGCGCGCAGCGCACCGGCTCGCCGGGCTGCAGCGCCTGCACCGCGTCGCGGTAGCGCTGCATCTGCTCGTGGTACGCCTGCTGCGCCTGCGGCTTGTGGGCGAGCTTGTAATCGAGCACCCACCAGACGCGCCGGCCGCCTTCGTCCAGCGCCACCAGCCGGTCGATGCGCAGCGGCTGGTCACCCTGCGCCACCGCCACCTCGTTGCCCGCCCACAGCAGGCCGGTGCGGTCGAAGAAGCGGCGGCCGCTCGCGTGCCGCAGCATCGTCGACGCGATGCGCAGCACCTCGCGCGGCGGGCTGTCGAACGCGGCCGCGGCGGCCGTGGCCAGCGTTTCCAGGTCGGCCTCGCCGGCGGCGCCGGTCGCCCACTCCAGCGTGCGGTGCACCGCCTGGCCGAGGCGCGAGGCGCGGTCGTCGCGTGCCGCGAAGGAAGCCGGTGCCACGTCGGCCACCACCGGCACCTGCGGCAGGCCCGGCAGCGCGAACGCCCCCTGCCCCGCCGCGGCCGATGCCACGTCGGCCGGTAGCCAGGCCGCCACCAGCGCCTCGACGCGCTGCCACCACGAGGCGCCGGGCGCCGCGATGTGCGGCTCGGTGCGGCTGAACACCACCTGCTCGCGCGCCCGGGTCATCGCGACGTAGAGGCCGTTGAGCTCCTCGCGCTGGCGCGCCACCTGCTCGGCCAGCATCGCCGGCGCCAGGGAAGGCGGCACGTCGCCCTCGGAGTAGACGAAGGCACAGCGCGCCGGCCGGTCCAGCTCGACCGGCCAGTCGACCAGCACGGTGGCGGTGTCGGTGCCGGCGCGCTCGGGGGCGCTGTCCATGATGAAGACGACGCGCGCCTCCAGCCCCTTGGCGCCGTGCACCGTCAGCAACTGCACCGCGTTGCGCTGCGCCGGCGGCGCCACCTTCAGCGCGCGGCGCTTCAGCGCGCGGACGAAGTTGTACGGTGTCGCATAGCGCGCGCCGTCGAGCGTCAGCGCCTGGCCGAGCAGCGCGTCGATCGCATTCAGCGCCGCGGCCCGCTGCTCCGGCGGCACGACCGCCGCGACGCGCTCTCGATACGCCCCCTCGGCGACGATGCGGTCCAGCAGGTCGTGCGGCGGCAGTTCGCGCGCGGCCTGCAGCCAGGCCGGCAGCAGCCGCTTCGCCCGCTGCAGCGCCGGCTGGCCGTCGTGCCGGCCGGCCAGCAGCGCAGCGAACCAGTCGCCGCCCGCGGCCGCCTGCTGCGCCAGCGCGATCAGCTCATCGTCGCCGGCCCCGAACAGCGGGCTGCGCAGCGCCTGCGCGAGCGACAGCCGGTGCTGTGGCGAGGCCAGCGCATCCAGCATCGCGATCAGGTCGCGCACCTCGGGCGCATCCATCAGCGACTGGTCCTCGACCGCGGCCGCCGGCAGGTGCCGCGCCTGCAGCGCCTGCGCCACCAGCCGCAGCGACGCGCGCTTGCGGCACAGCACGAAGACCTCGCCCGCCGCCACCGCCCCGCTGCCCACCAGCTCGCCGATCGCCTGCGCGACCCAACGCGCCTCCAGCTCGCGCAGCACCTCTTCCGGCTCGTGGCGCGGCGTGGCCAGGCTGTCGCGCCACAGCAGCCGGCCTTCGTCGCCCGCGGTCGCCTCGCGTGGCGGGCGGGCCACCGGCGGCAGCGCACGCACACCGGCTCCAGCGAGCGGTGCGATCTCGGTGCTGTGCGCGCGGAAGCCGTCGTACTCGCCGTCGCGCTGCGCCGCCTCGAAGACGCGGTTCAGCGCGGCGATCACCTCGGGCGCGTTGCGCCGCGTGTGGTCGCAGGCGAGCACATGGCCGCCCAGCCCGCCGGCGACGAAATCACTGGCCGCGGCGAACACCTTCGGCTCGGCGCGGCGGAAACGGTAGATGCTCTGCTTCGGGTCGCCGACGATGAAGACCGACGGCGGCCGCTGCCCGCTCGCGCCACCGCCGGCGCCGGCATAGGCCGAGAGCCAGCTGTGCAGCGCATGCCAYTGCAGCGGGYTGGTGTCCTGGAAYTCGTCRATCAKCASGTGRCGSAYGCGCGMRTCSAGCCGCTCCTGCACCCAGCCGGACAGGTCGGCATCGCGCAGCAGCGCCAGCGCGCAGCGTTCGAGGTCGGCCATGTCGGCCAGCCCGCGCAGGCGCTTGAACGCGGCGAACTGCGCGAGCAGCACGCGCGACAACCGCGCCATGCGCAGGTGCTCGTCGTGCGCGAGCTGCTGGCGGCTCGCATGGTGGACGGCGTCGAGCAGCGCGACCGCGTCATCGAGCTCGGGCGCCGCCAGGTGGGCGCGCAGCTGGCCGCTGCTGTTCAGCAACGCGCTGCGTGCGGCGTGCAGCGCCGCTTCGGCATCATCGAGGGCGAGCGCCTGCTCCAGCAGGCTGCCCTGCTTGCGCGGCGTGGCCTTGGTCTGCACACCGAGCGCGGCCGCCACGCGCAGCAACAGGCTGCGGGCCTCGGCGTCGTTCAGCCGGTGCGCCGGGTGCGGCAGCGCCGCGAGCGCCGGCCACAGCTGCGCGGCCGACGGCACGCTGTCGTCCAGCACGCCGGCCTCGTCGGCGAGCTCGATCTCGATGCGCTTGTCGAGCACCGTCGCGAGCCACTTCGAGGTCTGCGCCCGGCCGCGCCGCTCGACCAGTGCGCGGTAGTCGGCGTGCAGCGCGGCATCGTCGAGCAAGGCGGCATGGAAGCGCCGGAAGATCTCGCCCAGGTGCTCGTCGATGTCCTCGATCAGGCTCATGCCGGGTTGCAGCCCCAGCTCGGCCAGCAGGTCGAGCGGCGCGGTCTTCAGCAGCTGCGAGAACCACGCATGAAAGGTGCGGATCTCGACCGGCCGGCCACCGGCCAGCACCTGCTCGTGCAGGCCGGCCAGCCGGTCCGCGAGCCCGGCGGCCTGCGCCGGCGGCACGCCGCGCGCGACCAGCTCGGCCACGCGC
>NZ_JBFUCB010000491.1:0-4652 GCF_056405435.1 Rhizobacter sp. P1_G5
GGCATGCTCCAGCCCGAGCCGGATGCCGGTCGGGCGCAGCTGCCGGCCGAGCTCCTGCAGCAGCCCGAAGTGCTCGACGGCCGCGTTCTCGGCCACCTCGAGCCAGATCAGCCGCGCCACCTGCGGCGCATTCCACAGCAGCGCGCGCAGCCGTGCCGAGAAGCCGCTGTCGGCCAGCGACGACGGCGACAGGTTCACGCAGCGCGGCTTGCCGTCGCGCGCCGCATCGCGCAGCGCGAGCGCGAGCGCGCATTCGTCGATGTCGACCGTGAGCCGGCTGCGGATCGCCAGCGGCAGCCAGCGCGCGGCCGGCTCGTACACGCCGTTCGGCTCCAGCTGCAGGCGCAACGGGCATTCGAGGTGGATCAGGTCTTTGCGCACGTTGACCAGCGGGAAGCTGACCAGGTGGGCGCGCTGCTGGCCGATCGCGTCGCGGATGCGCTGGCGCCAGGCGCCCTCGCCCAGCATCGCGACGGCGACACTGCCCTCTCCGCCCAGTTCCACTGCGAACGGCCCGCGGCTCTCGGCGCGCGCCAGCGCGGCATCGGCCTCGCTCATCACCTGCGCCATSGTCATCTCGCGGCGCAGCTCGAGCGCGCCGACGCTGACGCCGGCCTCGGCACTGAGGTTCGGCAGCACCAGGCTCAGCGCATCGGCCAGCGCCTGCGCGGTCTCGCGCGCCATGCCGGCCACCGGCAGGCACAGCGCGAAGTCCGAGCCGTTCAGGCGGCCGATGAAGCAGCCCTTCACCCGATCGCCGTACGGCCGCAGCGCCTGGGCCACGGTGGTGATCATCCGGTCGGTCTCGGCATGGCCGAGGGTCCGGTTCAACCCGGCCAGGTCGAGCACGCGCAGCAGCACCAGGCCGCCCTCGGCCGCGCCGTCCTCGCGCTGCAGCATCACGGCCAGCTGGCCGAGGAAATGCGCCCGGTTCGACAGGCCGGTCAGCCGGTCGCAGTTGGCCTGCTGGCGCAGCCCTTCCAGCTGCTCGGCCTGCGCCTGGAACGTGATGCRCAGGCGCCCCACCATCGTGTTCATCGCCTGCGTCACGCGGCGCAGCTCCGGCACGCCGGGCTCGGGCACCGTGGTGAACTCGCCGCGCACCAGCGCCTGCGCCTGGTCGACCACCGAATCGAGCGGCCGCCGGATGCGCCGGATCATCAGCGTGCCGGCACCGCCCGCCAGCAGCCCGACCAGGCCGAGCGCCAGCGCCGACCACAGGCTGCTGCGCCACAGCTCGTCGTGCGCATAGCCGCTCTGGCTGATCAACTCGACGCGGCCGAGCGCGCGCCAGCCATCCGACACCTGCGCCACGCCCTGCGGGGCGGAGATCGGCACCAGCCGCGCGAACCAGCCCGGCGCCTCGCGCGGGGCGCCGGAGGCCTCGCGCTGGAAGGCCACGCTGCCGTCGCTCGCGACGAAGCGGATGCGGCTGTAGTAGCCGCTGTCGAACTGCGCGGCCAGCAGCAGGTTCATCAGTTCCTTGTCGCCATGCTGCTGCGACAGCGCGAGCGCCAGTGCCGTCGCGTTGTCGGCGTTCTTCACGCCCAGCTGGGTCTGCAGGTAGCCGCGCGCCGATTCGACCGCGACGGTCACGCTGCCGGCAAAGGCCAGCAGCACCGTGCCCAGCAGCAACAACCAGATCTGGCGGATCAGCGACATGCTCTCTCCCTCGTTCGTTGACTCATTGGAACCCCTCGGCGCGGGCCTTCGCAAGCACTTCGCGCCAGCGCGACAGGCGCACCGACGGGTCGCCGGCCGCCTGCGGGCCGACGCCCTGCCACAGGCCGTCGCTGTTGAAGCTGAAGACGGGGGTCAGGTCCGGCCGCCGCGACGCCGGCCGCACCTCGGTGATCAGGTTGTCGAGAATCAGCGGCTCGGCGTCCGGCGTGGCATACCAGGCGAGCACCATGTGCGCCTGCACCACGCCGTTCGGCCCGCCGATCTGCGCCCGCACGTAGACGAGCCGCAGCTTGGCGATCGGCACGCCGAGCGCCAGCAGGCTGAAGTACTTCGCGATCGCGTRGTCCTCGCAGTCGCCGGCACCCTTGCCCAGCGTCTCGAGCGGGCTGGCCCAGTAGTCGACCTGGCCCCAGACCTCGGTGTCGTCGCGAAACAGCACACGGCGGTTGAAGAACTCGTTGATCGTCTGCAGCCTGGCCGGCTCGTCCAGCCCCTGGGCGGCGGCCAGCACCGGCTGCAGCGCGCGCACGCCGTCGACGGCGCGGGGCGAGATGCGCTGCGCGGCGGCCAGCATGCGGTCGGCGTCCCAGGCGCCCGAGGGCACGCCGGCGAGCACGAGCGCCACCGCCACCATCCACGCGACGATGCCGCGGCGCAGCCGGCGGCAGGACATCACGTCGGGGTTCGATTCAGCGTGCACGTGCATCCATGTGGTGGGGCCCGACGTAAGGATGTCGTCATGGTGCGCGGCGACTTGAGGAGTCCCCACGCCGGCGCACCAGAGTCCGGCAGTGTGTGAGGAGTTGTGGCAGAAACACCGCTCCGCGCACCCATTGCGTGAAATACTGTGGGCGCCTTGATGATCTCCCGATGCGCCCGGGTGAGCAGTTGTAGCGCGGCCACTACACTCCGATCGGGTTTACCGATGGGTTCGCTCAGAGACAGGATCACGATGCAGTTGAAGACCAAGAGCTTGCTCGCCACCGCCGCTGCCGCACTGCTGTGCACCGGCCCCACCCTCGCGCAGAGCAACGACGCCCTGAAGGCGGCCGCCCAGAAGGCCGTCTCATCCAACCCTGAAGTCACCGGCCGGTTCAATGCCTACCGCGCGTCGTCCGATGCGATCGACGCCTCGCGCGGCGGCTTCTATCCCCGGCTCGACCTGAGCGCCAACGTCGGCCGTGACCGCGACAGCATCGATTCGCGCACGCCCGAGAGCCAGTCGACCAGCCGCAGCGGTGCGGCGCTGACGCTGACGCAGCTGCTGTGGGATGGCCTGGGCACCAGCAAGGACGTGAGCCGTCTCGGCCACGAGCGGCTGGCCCGCTACTTCGAGGTGGTCGACGTCACCGAGCAGACCGCACTCGAAGCCGCGCGCGCCTACTACGACGTGCTGCGCTACCGCCGCCTGGTGGCGCTGGCCGAAGACAATTTCGTGCAGCACCGCAGCGCGTTCAACCAGATCAACTCGCGCGTGCGTGCCGGAGTCGGCCGGGGCGTCGACCTCGAGCAGGCCGGCGCGCGGCTGGCGCTGGCCGAATCCAACCTGTCGACCGAGGTGTCGAACCTGCATGATGTGTCGGCGCGCTACCAGCGCGTGGTCGGCGAGGCGCCGCCGGCGGTGATGCCGCTGCCCGTGCCGCTGCGCCAGGCGATCCCGGCCAGCGCGAACGAGGCGGCGGCCGAGGCGATCCGGCGCAGCCCGACGATCAGCGCGAGCGTCGAATCGCTGCGCTCGGCGCGCTCGCTGGTCTCGGTGCGCGAGAGCGCCTACCAGCCGAAGGTCGAGGCCCGCGTGCGCGCCGGTGCCGGCCGTAACTTCGACGGTGTGCAGGACCAGCGCCGCGACAGCACTGCCGAGATCGTGCTGAACTGGAATCTGTTCAACGGTGGCTCCGACCAGGCCCGCGTGCGCCAGCAGACCAGGTTGCTGACGCAGGCCGAGGACCAGCGCGACAAGGTCTGCCGCGATGTGCGCCAGACGGTGGAGATCGCCTACAACGACACCCGCAAGCTGGTCGACCAGCTGGGTTATCTCGACCGCAACACGATCGCGATCGAGAAGGCACGCGACGCCTACCGCCAGCAGTTCGACATCGGCCAGCGCAGCCTGCTCGACCTGTTGAACGCCGAGAACGAGCTGTACACCGCGCGGCGTTCGTATGCGAATGCCGAGTACGACCTGGGCGTGGCTTACGTGCGCACGCAGGCGTCGATGAACCAGCTGAGCGCCCAGCTCGGGCTGGCGCGCGACCAGGGTGCGCCCGAGGCGCCGGACGACGCGAGCGGGTGGTCGGCCGATGGCGATGCGCCGGGGCGCTGCCCGGCCGATGCCGTGACCTCGCCGCCGATCGATTTCGAGGCCTTGTCGAAGCGTGCTGCCGCCGGTACCGGCCCGGCCACGCCGATCGCGGGGGGCGTCTCGACGCTGCCGGCCGTGGTGGCACCAGCCAGCTCGCCGCTGGCGCGCCTGAATGCGTGGACGGCGGCCTGGGAGGCCAAGGATCTGCCGCGCTATCTGAGCTTCTATRCACCGGGCTTCAAGCCGGCGCAGGGTTCGGTCGACGCCTGGAAGGCGCGCCGGCAGGCGATGCTGGCGAAGACCGGTCCACTCACCGTGAAGCTGGAGAACGTCGACGTGCAGGCCACCGGGCCTGGCGTTGCGCAGACCCGCTTCAAGCAGACGTACACCTCGTCGGGCTACTCCGACGTCGTGAACAAATCGGTGACCTGGCAGTTGATTGACGGCCAGTGGTTCATCACGAAAGAAAGCAACCTGTAGGCTTGGCGCGGCTCGGCTCGGCTCGTCGCGGCGCGGCGGGTGAGGGGCTGGGCTGGGGGCTCATGCCGAGGCGGTCGACGCCCCTGGGGGCGCCGACTCCACGAAGAAGCTCGGCTTCGGGGGTGCATCGCCAAACTCCCTCCGCTCACTGCGTTCGCTGTGGTCAAACAGTGGCGATGAGTATGTC
>NZ_JBFUCB010000492.1:0-4644 GCF_056405435.1 Rhizobacter sp. P1_G5
GCCCAGCACGACGATCCAG
This sequence comes from Rhizobacter sp. P1_G5, assembly GCF_056405435.1. NCBI lineage: Bacteria > Pseudomonadati > Pseudomonadota > Betaproteobacteria > Burkholderiales > Sphaerotilaceae > Rhizobacter > Rhizobacter sp. P1_G5. Next base: position 20 of record NZ_JBFUCB010000492.1, read on the forward strand.
TCGCGCCGCGTCAGCGCCGGCTTGCCGCGCCCCGCCCACCACGACAGCAGCAGGAACAGCGGCAGCGCGAACAGCATGCGGTACATGATCAGCGTGACCGCATCGACATCGTGCCGGTAGGCCAGCTTGACGATGATGGCCTTGCCGGAGAAGGCGATGGCACCCAGGGTGGCCAGCAGCAGGCCGGGCCAGTGGCGTGGAGGGGTCGAGGGAGCGTCTGTCGAAGGTACCGCCGAGGGGCTGCTCATTGAAGGGATTCTACGGAGCGCCCCGTAGCCCGGGTGCCAACCCGGGATCCCGGATTCGCATCCGGGCTACAACTTGAAGCTGCCCACCGCGCGTGACAGCATCGTCGCCTGGTCCTTCAGGCTCTGCGTCGCGGCGGTCGATTCCTCGACCAGCGCCGCGTTCTGCTGCGTCATGTGATCGAGCTGGGCGATCGCCTGGTTGACCTGGCCGATGCCGTCGCTCTGCTCGCCGGCGGCGGTGCTGATCTCACCGATGATGTCCGTCACGCGGCGCACCGAGCTGACGATCTCGCGCATCGTCGTGCCGGCCTCTTCCACCAGCCGCGTGCCCGATTCCACCTTGCCGACGCTGTCGCCGATCAGGCTCTTGATCTCGCGCGCGGCCTGCGCGCTGCGCTGCGCCAGGCTGCGCACTTCGCCGGCCACCACCGCGAAGCCGCGGCCCTGCTCGCCCGCGCGCGCCGCTTCCACCGCAGCGTTCAGCGCGAGGATGTTGGTCTGGAACGCGATGCCGTCGATCACGCCGATGATGTCGGCGATCTTCTTCGAGGAGCCGGCGATGGCCTCCATCGTCTGCACCACGTCAGCCACCACCTCGCCGCCGCGCGTGGCCACGCCCGAGGCCGACAGCGCCAGCTGGTTCGCCTGCTTCGCCGCATCGGCGCTCTGGSGCACGGTGGCGGTCAGTTGCTCGACGCTCGACGCCGTCTGCTGCAGGTTCGACGCCGTCTGCTCGGTGCGCGACGACAGGTCGAGGTTGCCGGCCGCGATCTCGGTGCTGGCGGTCGTGATGGATTCGCTCACGTGCTGCACGCTCGCCACCAGTTCGGCCAGCTTGCCCTGCATCGCGCCCAGGTCGGACACCAGCGCCTGCACCTCGTCATGCGAGCCGGTCGCCACAGGCACCATGCTCAGGTCGCCGGCGGCCACGCGCTCGGCCATCCGCGAGGCGCCCGCCAGCGGCCGCACGATCGAGCGCGACAGGGCCCACGCGCAACCGAGGCTCACCAGCAGCCCCAGCGCGATGCCGATCGCCAGCATCGTGATGCCCTCGCGCTCGCTGCGCGCCGCTGCGGCGCGGGCCTCCTCGACGCGCTGCGCCTGGTAGGCCGCGAGGTCGTCCACCGCCTTCGCATAGGCATCGGCTGCCGGGCGCAGCTTGCCGGCGATGTCGTCGCCGGCGACCTTCTCGCCGGCCGCCTTGCGCTTGACCAGCCCGTCGCGCACGCCGCGGAACTTGCCGCCGGCCTCGTCGATGACGCTGAACAGCTCCTTCGTGCGCTCGTTGTCGACCAGGTCCTCCAGCGTCTTGCGGACCACCTCGGAGCGCGCCGAGGTCAGCTTGCGGTCGGCGTTGATGCGAGCGGCGAACTCGGCATCGTCGATCTGCAGCAGCGTCTCGGCACGGGCCGAGCTGAGCACGACGATCGAATGCAGCTCGCGGGCGAGCAGCGCGCGCTGCGACGACGCGCCGCCGAGATCGTTGGCGATGTCCTGCAGCCGGTCCAGGCGCCAGATGCCGATGCCGGCCGCCAGCGAGGTCACCAGCATCACCAGGCCGAAAGCCAGCGCCAGCCGCGGGGCCAGGCGCATGCGCGAAAAGAGGGAAGTCATGGAAAAAGTCCTTGGAACTGCATTGGACGGAGGTGCCGCTGTCGGCAATCGACCGACAACGGCAACGCAATCCCCGGCTATCGGAAAAACGGCGCCGAACTTAAGGGTTTTCCCGAGGTGGCCGGCGCTCCATGCCCCAGGTGTCGGCGGCGCGCTGGAAGCCCAGCGCCTCGTACAGGCCGATCGCCACGTAGCCGGGGTCCGCGATGATCACCAGCGACGACAGGCCCATGACCTCGAAGCCGTGCCGGCACACCGCATGGATCAGCGCCGAACACAGGCCGCGGCGGCGCCAGGCCGGGTGCGTGGAGACGAACTGGAAGCGGCCGATGGCGCCCGGCCCGAAGCCGTCGCGGAACAACCCGCAGTCGGCGACGAGCAGCGCTTCACCGGTGTCGTTGCCGTCGGCGCCCGGCGGAGCGAAGACACCGAACCAGTGCCCGAGCCCGGCGCGCTCGAAGCTGCCGTAGCGCAACATCTGCCGTTCACGGAAAACCAGGTAGCCGCCGGGCTCGTGGCCGTCGATATCGGCCGCCACCTGCAGCTTCGCGGCCAGGGCACCCTCGTCGGGCAGGCGCAGCGGCCGGATCCGCCACCCATCGCCGATCGCCTTGCGCGGGGGCTTCAGCTGCTGCGGTGCGAGCGTCAGCACCGCGCCTTGCATCGCCGTGAGCCCGAGCGCCGCGAAATCCGCCGGCACCTCGATCGGCCCCGCTGCGTCGACGCCGAACGCGAGGTGCCTCGATTCCGGCTGGTGCTGCACGATCTCGCGCTCGAACGCGGCCGTCCAGGTGGCGGCATCGCCTGCGCGCGGCGCGCGGTCGAACAACAGGAAGTTGCCCCACCAGAAGGTCGGGTTCTGCGGCGTGCGGATCAGCAGGTAGTCCGGCCGCTCGATGACTTGCGCATCGAAGCGGGGAAAGATCAGCTCGCTGCGCCAGCCGAGCGACAGGCGGTCGATGAAGGGCATCAGGGGTCACCGGTTTCGGGCGGACCGACAGTATCCGGCGGCCCCGGGTCGGCAACTTGCTAGCATCCGCAGCGGCGTCACGGAGGGCGCCTCACAACAAGGACAACACGATGCATCGGGAGAAGGAACGCCCCGTCCGCACAGGGCGGAACCGGGCGCTGAGGGCGTGCTTTGCCGGCTTGATCCTGTCGATGGCAGCCGGCAGCCACGCGGCAGAGTACCGCCGCGGACCGGCACCGGCCTGGGTCAGGCCGCAACCGCTGGACGAGCAGGCCAAGCCGCCCCTCGGCAAGGGCAGCCAGGGAACGCACTACCTGCTGGTCGACCAGCAGACCCGCCTCGACGGCAGCGAGCGCAGCACCTACCGGCGCGTCGCCAGCCGGGCGCTGAACCTGCGCGGCGTCGAGTCGGAGTCGCACCAGTCCATCGAGTTCGACCCGTCCTATGAAACGCTCACGCTGCACACGCTGAACGTGCACCGCGACGGCCGCATCCAGGACCGCCTGGCCTCGGCGCAGATCAAGGTGCTGCAGCGCGAATCGGACCTCGAATCCCGTGTCTACGACGGCAGCAAGACCGTCGACATCGTGCTCGACGACATCCGCCCCGGCGATGTCGTCGACTACGCCTACAGCCGCTCCGGCWACAACCCGGTGTTCGGCGGCCGCGCCTTCGGTCGCATGGACCTGCAATGGTCGGTGCCGGTGCATGCGATGCACCACCGCCTGCTGGCGCCCTCGGACCGCACGATCCAGTGGCTCGCCTCGCCGGCAGCTCCACCGCTCCTCGAAGAACGCCAGGGCGCGTGGACCGAGCGGGTCTGGCAAGCCATCGGCATCGATCCGATACCGCAACAGAACGACACGCCGCGCTGGTTCGATCCGTATGCGTCGGTCAGCTGGAGCGAGTTCGCCGACTGGGCCGACGTGGCACGCTGGGCCGAGCCGCTGTATGCGGCGCAGGCGCCGGCGGCCGGCCCGCTGCGTGCCGAGATCGACCGCATCGCCGCCTCGGCCCGGTCGCCCGAGCAGCGGTTGCTCGCGACGCTGGCCTTCGTGCAGTCGCAGATCCGCTACCTCGGCGTCGAGGTGGGTCCGGGATCGCACGCACCGCGCCCGCCCGAGACGGTGCTCGCCCGCCGCTACGGCGATTGCAAGGACAAGGTGCTGCTGGCCGTGACGATGCTGCGCGCGCTCGGCGTGCAGGCCRATCCGGCGCTGGTCCACACGCGGCTGCGCGGCCACGTCGGCGACCGCCTGCCGTCGCCCGGTGCCTTCAACCACGTCATCCTGCGTGCGCAGCTCGGCGACCGGGCGGTGTGGGTCGACCCGACCCGCTACCTGCAGCAAGGCCGCATCGATCACATCGCGCAGGCCGACTTCGGCCGGGCGCTGCTGCTGGACGGCCGYTCGACCGCCCTCGAGCCGATGCCGGCGGCAGCGTCCACCGGCCACCCGCACGACATCGCGATGGTGATCGACGCCTCGCGCGGCTTCGACAAGACGCCGACACTCGACATCACCAGCACCTACCAGGGCGAGAAGGCCGACGAGATGCGCGACACGCTGCGCAACGACAGCTTGGCCGACCTGCAGGCGAACTACCTGAACTTCTACCTGCGCTCGTACCCCGGCCTGAGCGTCGCGAAGCCGTTCAGCTTCGAGGATGACGAGGCCGGCAACCGGCTGGTGACGCACGAGCACTACCGCATGGCGACACTGGTGGCCGAAGAGGCAGACAGCCCGCGGCCGCCGGCCTACCTGCGCGTGCCGGACATCCGCTCGCTGCTCGGG
>NZ_JBFUCB010000493.1:0-4643 GCF_056405435.1 Rhizobacter sp. P1_G5
AAGCTGAGCGCCTTCACGTCGGGGTGCGTCAGCAGCGCGTCCACCACGACCTTGTCGCCCTGCACGACGTTGAACACGCCGTCGGGCAGCCCGGCCTGCTTCAGCAGCTCGGCCATGAACAGCGAGGGCGACGGGTCGCGCTCGCTCGGCTTCAGGATGAAGCTGTTGCCCGCGGCCAGCGCCACCGGGAACATCCAGCAGGGCACCATGCACGGGAAGTTGAACGGCGTGATGCCGGCCACCACRCCCAGCGGCTGGCGCAGTGTCCAGTTGTCGATGCCTGTCGAGACCTGGTCGGTGAAGTCGCCCTTCAGCAGCTGCGGGATGCCGCAGGCGAACTCGATGATGTCGATGCCGCGCGAGACCTCGCCCTGCGCATCGGTGAACACCTTGCCGTGCTCGGCGGTGATCATCGCGGCCAGCGTGTCGCGCTGCTGGTTCATCAGCTCGAGGAACTTGAACATCACGCGCGCGCGGCGGATCGGCGGCGTCTGCGCCCAGCCGTCGAACGCGGCTTGCGCGGCGGCCACCGCGGCGTTCACGTCGTCCGCGCTGCCCAGCACCACCTGCCGCGCGACCGCGCCGGTCGCCGGGTTCCAGACCGGCTGGCGGCGCCCGCTGCGGCTCGCGACCGGCGCGCCCTGGATGAAGTGGCCGACCTCGGCGGTGGCGGTGAACGGATCGTGGGCGCCCATGGCGTGGTCTCCTGGAGCTGTGGGGGTACCGATCCAGTCTAGGAGCCGGTTCGCCGCTTGCCAATGCGATCACGGTGACTTCATTGTTCGATAATCTGAACAATGACGACCGTGGACCAACGCATCGACCTGCTCTGGCCGCAGGTGCACACGCTGACGCTGCTGGGGCAGCTGGCGAGCTTCACGCAGGTGGCGCAGCGGCTCGGGCTGTCGAAGGCGGCGGTCAGCCAGCGCATCACCGAGCTGGAGCGCGCGGTCGGCCAGCCGCTGGTGCAGCGCACGACGCGCTCGGTGCGGCTGACCGATGCGGGGCGGCGGCTGGTCGAGCAGACCGGCGAGGCCTTCGAGCTGATCGCGCGCAGCGTGGTCGAGGCGCGCGACCAGGCGGCGCAGCCGCGCGGGCTGGTGCGCATCACCGCGCCGGTGGCGCTCGGGCGGCAGCATGTGGCACCGCACCTCGAGGCCTTCGTGCGTGCGCATCCCGACATCCGTGTCGAGCTCGACCTGTCGGACCGGCTCGTCACGCTGGCCCATGAGGGCTTCGACCTGGCGGTGCGCCACACCAGCGCGCCGCCGGAGAACCACGTGGCCTGGAAGCTCTGCGCGTCGCGCGCGCTGCTGGTGGCGACGCGCGCGTACCTGAAACGGCAGGGCACGCCGAAGACGCCGGCCGACCTGGCCGGCCATGCCTGCCTGACCTACCTGCGGCCGGGTCCGGCGGTGTGGCAGTTCGAGCGCGACGCGCTGGGCGATGAGCCCGAGCCGCAGCGGTTGAGCGTCGTCGCGCAGGGGCCGCTGCGGGCCGGCAACAGCGAGGTGCTGCGCGACGCGGCGCTGGCCGGCCTCGGCATCGCGCTGGTGCCGGATTTCAGCGCGGCGGCGGCGCTGCGGGCCGGCAAGCTGCGCGAGGTGCTGCCGCAATGGCGGCCGGTCGGCTTCTTCGGCGATGCGGTCTACGCGATGCGGCCGTGGAGCCCGAGCACGCCGAAGGCGGTGCAGGCGCTGGTCGCGCACCTGCGCGCGGCACTGGCCGGCGGCTTCGGCGAAGCCTCGCTACAGTCGCCATCTGCATCACCGGAGGGAAACCATGCTGCGCCCTGACATCACCATCGAAGGATTCCACGAACGCCAGGCGGGCTTCGCACCCGACCGCTTCGGCGTGCAGATCACTGCCATCGCCGAGGGCCACCTCGATTCGCAGATGCAGGTACAGCCGTGGATGCTGGCGCCGAACGGCTTCCTGCACGCGGCCAGCGTGATCATGCTGGCCGACACCAGCGCCGGCTACGCGACCATCGCGCACCTGCCCGAGGGATCGAAGAACTTCACGACGATCGAGCTGAAGAGCAACTTCTTCAGCACCGCGAAGGAAGGCCTGATCCGCTGCGAGGCCCGCGCCGACCACCTCGGCCGCTCGACGCAGGTCTGGTCCGCCACCGTCTTCAGCCCGCAAGGCAAGAAGATGGCGCTGTTCCGCTGCACCCAGATCATCCTGACCTGATCAAAAAAAAGCCCACCCTGTGAAGGGTGGGCTGGAAGTCCTCAAGAGAGAGGACGTCGTTGGGATCGTTGCGGCCGGTCGCCTGTTGTTCTGGTGAGGGCCCCGGCTCAGTGCAATCGTTGGTATCGCGTGGTTTGGATTTCAAACCCGTGTGACAGCATGGGTGCACTGTAGGAGGACGAAAACGTTTGGGCCATCCCCAATACGGGGGAAACGATTTCATCGCACCTGTGGCACAGGCTCCGCGGCCAGACCTCGTCATCGGCCGCAAACCCAGCATTGGCGCGGCTTGGCGCTGATCGGTCCATGCGCTCAACGGTGCGCGAGGCGCCGCGGCAAGTGACCGAAGTGATGTCGAATTTCCCCACAGAAGTTCGCATGCGTTTTCATGCGTTCGCATCGCGAATGACGCTGTGGCGCGACGTGCACACCGCGCGGCGCGACAATCCGCCGATGCACCCGCCCTCCCACCGCCGTCCGCCCGCGCGCACGCATGCGCCCGCCCCTCCGCTGAGCGAGTCGGAGATCGACGAACTGCAGGCCCGCCTCGATGCGGTGCCGGCGCCGCTCGATCCGCTGGACGCCAGCATGGTCGACGGCTTCCTGTGCGGCGTGCTGGTGCAGCCGGTGCGCGTGCCGGCACAGCGCTGGCTGCCGCTGCTGACCGATGTCGACGGTCGCCCACTGCCGGCGAACTTCGACGCCCGCCGCCTGCACGAGCTGGCGCAGCGCCGCCATGCCGAGCTGAACGACGCGATCACGCGCCGCCAGTGGTTCGACCCGTGGGTGTTCGAACTCGACGACGGCTCGGACGAAGATGACGCGAGCATCGAGGCAGTGCTGCCCTGGGTGGCCGGCTTCGCGACCGCGATGGAGGCGTTTCCCGAGCTGATGAACGGCGACGCGCAGGCGCTGACCGAGCCGCTCGCGCTGCTGTACCGCCACCTCGATCCCGAGGACCTGGAGGACGCCGACGACCTGCTCGAGGAGATCGAATCGCTGGAGCCGCCGGCCGACCTGAGCGAGGCGGTCGAGGGCCTGGTGCGCGCGACGCTGCTGCTGGCCGATGTCGGGCGGCCGCTGCAAGCGCAGCCCGCGGCGCCTCGGCCGCAACAGCGGCCGCCGCACCGCCCGCGGCGTTAACTTCTTTCGAACCAGCGCCGGGCGTGCAGCGCGAGCCCGGTGGCCACGCTCGCGAACCGGTCGCCGCGCACCGCGCGCGCCTGCGGAAACTCTGCCGCGATCTGCTGGGCCAGCAGCCGCAGCCCGGTCGAGCCGCCGGTGAAGTACAGCGCATCGACCTGCTCCGGCCGCAGCCCGGCCTGCAGCACCGTCTCGCGCGCCGCGCCGACGATGCGCGCGATGTCGCCCTCGATCGCCTGCACCGCCTCGCGCTCGGTCAGCAGCACCTCCAGCCGCCGCTCGACGTGCGACAGGTCGATCACCGTGTCGCCGCCCTCGGCGACGCTGATCTTGGCGGCCTCGGCGCGCGATGCCAGCTCGTGCCCCAGCCGCTCGGTCACCACCGTCATCAACCGCTGGTGGTGCAGCGGGTTGCCGTAGAAGCCGCGCATGCTGCGCAGCTCCGCGACGCGCTGCGGGCTGTACACCGAGTTGATCAGGTGCCAGGTCGCGAGGTCGAAGTACACGCCGGTCGGCACCTCGCGCGCCGGCGCGCCGGCCACGCTCGGGCCCATCGCGCCGTAGCCGAACTCGCGCAGGATGCTGGCCAGCTCGACGCGGCGGTCGAAGTCGGTGCCGGCGATGTGCACGCCGTGGTTGGCGAGGATGTCGTCCTTGCGCTCCAGCCGCGGCGCGCGCTCGGGCCCGACGCGCACCAGCGAGAAGTCCGAGGTGCCGCCGCCGATGTCGGCCACCAGCACCAGCTGCTCGCGGTCGACGCTGCTCTCGAAGTCGAAGGCCGCGGCGATCGGCTCGTACTGGAAGTGCACCTCGTCGAAGCCGACCATGGCCGCGGCCGAGGCGAGCGTGGCCTGCGCCTGCGCATCGCGCACCGGGTCGTCGTCGACGAAGAACACCGGCCGGCCCAGCACCGCGCGGTGGATCGGCGACTGCGCCTCGGTCTCGGCCAGCGTCTTCAGGTGCTTCAGGTAGCCGGCGATGATGTCGAGGTACTTCACGCCGCGCCCGCCGCCGACATCGGTGGTCTGCTCGGCCAGGCTGCTGCCGAGGATGCTCTTCATCGAGCGCATCAGCCGGCCGTCGAGGCCGTCGACGTAGGCGGCCAGCGCCGCCCGGCCGAACGCGCGCGGCGGGCCGTTGGTCTCGGCGCCTTCGACGAAGTAGAAGACCGCGGTCGGCATCGTCCGCTGGCCGGGCTCGAGTTCGACCAGGCGCATCGCGCTGGCAGCTTGGCCGGGGGCTGATCCATCGGGAATCGCGATGGCCGAATTGGACGTGCCGAAGTCGATGGCGCAATACATGAT
>NZ_JBFUCB010000494.1:0-4636 GCF_056405435.1 Rhizobacter sp. P1_G5
GCCCGACGCGCGTCCCCGGCCCGACGCCCAGCGCCTGCAGCCGGTGCGCCACCTGGTTCGCGCGGCGGTTCAGCGCACCGTACGACAGCGCGGCGCCGTCGCAGCGCAGCGCGGTCGCGTCCGGCGTGGCCGCGGCATGCGCCTCGAAGCGCCGGTGCAGCGGCTGGGCCTGCGCCACCGCGATCGGCTGCGCGGGCGGCAGCAGCGCGGCGCGCTCCGCGGCATCGAGCAGCGGCAGCCGGCCGATCGGCAGGGCCGGGTCGGCGACGATGCCGTCGAGCAGCACGCGGTAGTGGGCCCACAGCCGCTCGATGGTCGCGCGGTCGAACAGCGCGGGGTTGTACTTGAACGCGCCCGACAGCGCATCGCTGCGGTCGATCAGCCCGAGCCCGAGGTCGAACTGCCCTTCCTGCTGGGTCAGCGCATACGGCGTCACGCGCCAGCCGGCGAAGTCGACCGGCACGTCGCTCGCGCCGGCGACCAGCAGGTCGTTGAGCTCGCGGAACTGCTCGAAGCGCTGCAGCACGAACATCGTCTCGAACAGCGGCGAGCGGCTCGCATCACGCACCGGCTGCAGCCGCTCGACCAGCAGCGACAGCGGGTACTCCTGCGCGTCCAGCGCCTCCAGCAGCGTGCCGCGCACCTGCTGCATCAGCGTGCGGAACGGCAGTTCGGCATGCACCCGCGAGCGCAGTGCGACCGGGTTCACGAAATCGCCCAGCACGCGCGCGAACTCCGGCTGCGTGCGGCCGACGGTCGGCGTGCCGACGATCACGTCCTCGCAGCCAGTGTGGCGGTACAGCAGCACCTTGAACGCGGCCAGCAGCAGCACGTACAGCGTCATGCCCTCGTCGCGCGCGAGCTGGTTCAGGCGGGCGGTGGTGGCGGCATCCAGATGGAAATCGAAGCTCGCGCCCTGCCCGCTGCGCCGCGGCGGGCGCGGGCGATCTGGCGGCAGCTCGATCTCGGCGCGCGGCGCGGCGAGCTGGCGGGTCCAGTACGCGGCGAGCTGCGCGCCGGGCGGACCGGCCAGCATCGCGGCCTGCCAGTCGGTGTAGTCGGCGTACTGCCGCTCCACGCGCGGCAGACCGGCCGGGGCACCGCCGCCGGCCTCGGCCAGCAGAGCGCGCAACTCCTCCAGCAGGATCAGCAGCGACCAGCCGTCGATCGCGATGTGGTGCATCGCCAGCAGCAGCACCTGGTCGCCGGCCGTGCGGCGGTACAGCGCCGTGCGCATCACCGGGCCGCGCGCCAGGTCGAACGGGCGGCGAGCGTCGGCGTCGATGCGCTGGTGGAGGGTCGCGTCGTCGAGGCCCGCCACGTCGTGCACCTCGAGCACCGCCGTGCCGGTGCCGGCGATGCACTGGCGCGGCAACCCGTCGATCACCTCGTAGGTGGTGCGCAGCACCGCATGGCGGTCGACCAGCGCCTGCAGCGCCTGGCGCAGCGCCGCCTCGTCGACCGGCGACAGCACGCGCAGCGCGAACAGCACGTTGTAGGCCGCGCTGTCGGGCTGCTCCTGGTGGACGAACCACAGCGCCTGCTGCGGGTGCGACAGCGGCGCGCTGCGCGGCTGCGCCGCCGCCTGCGTGCGCAAGGCCGCCAGCACCTCGTCGCGCCGCGCACCGATCTGCGCCCGCAACTCGGCCGACAGCGCCCCCTGCGGCGCACGGAAGCGCAGCCGGTTCCCTTCGAACCACAGCACCACGCCTTGCGCGGCCAGGGCGGACAGCAGGTCGGTCACGGGAGTCACGAGGGGACGGTCCTTTCAGCAGAGGGTTGCCATAACCAGAGTGCCAGCAGCGCCAGCCCGATCCACACCGCGCCGAGCATGTCGCGGTGCGAGAAGGCTTCGCCCGCGGCGCCCCACTCCACCAGCGCCATGCACAGCAGGTGCACGTGCAGCGTCGGCGCCACCTGCGCGACCGGCGCTCGCTCGCAGGCCCGGTCCAGCGCCCACAGCGCAAGCAGGCCGACCGCGCCGATGCCGGCCAGCAGCGCCGCATCGTGCAGGTTCGGCATCACCCACACGAAGGGCATCAGCGGCGTCAGCAGCGCGAACACGCCGAGCGCGGTGAAGAACAGGTTGGCCTGCACCGGCTCGTCGCGCAGCGAGCGCGTCATCACGACGTAGACGCTGAACGACAGCGCCATCACGAACGGCAGCACCGCGCCGGCGAGCGAATGCGGCAGCGACGGCTCGGCCATCACCGCGGCGACACCGCTGCCGATCGCCGCCACCGCCCACACCCAGCGCGGCACGCGCTCGCCCAGCGCGACACGCGCGAGGCCGAGGATCATCAGCGGCGCGACCCAGAACAGCGCCCACACCGTGCCCGCCCGGTCGCCGGCCGCGAGCGACAGCGCGAAGCTCGCCGGCATCACCAGCATCAGCACCGAGCGCGACAGCTGGAAGCCGATGCGCCGCGTGCGCCACAGCCGCGATGGTGCGCGCCAGCCGACCACCAGCAGCAGGCAGGCCAGGTGCACCGCATAACGGCACCACACCACCTGCATCAGCGAGTAGTGCCCTTGCAGCCGCGCGCCGAACACGCCTTCGACGAAGGCCCACGCCGCCGCGAACAACGCGAGCAGCAGCATCGCGCTGCGGCCGGGGTCGCGCCGGACGAGAGAGGATGCGAAGGCGGGCAGCGCGAGGTGCATCGTCAATGCCTCGTGTCGTCATCGAGCGGCACCGGGCCGCTCGCCGATTCGAGCGCCATCGGGCCGGTCATCGGTGCGCGGGGTGCCGGCAGGTCGCGCGCCACTGCCACACGCCACAGCGCGAACGCGATGCCGCCGACCAGTGCCAGCCCGAGCGCGATGCGCAGCGACGGCAGGTGCCCGCGCACCGCCAGCGACACCCCCGTCAGGCAGGCCACGTGCACGTACAGCGCCGGCGCGATCCACGGCAGCGACGAGCGGCGCAGCGCATGCTCCAGCAGCCACAGCGCGACGAAGCCGAACACGCCGAGCGCCGCGAACACCAGCGCGTCATGCAGCGTGGGCATCACCCACACGCCCGGCAGGAACGGCAGCACGCCGAGCAAGCCGCCGAGGCCGACGTAGAACAGGTTGGTCATGACGGGCTCATGGCGCAGCGAACGCGTCAGCGCCAGGTAGGCCGCGAAGGCAAGGCCCATCAGCAGCGGCACCACCGAGGCCTGCAAGGTGGTCGGGCGCGCCGGCTCCAGCATCGCGACCGTCGCGCACAGGCCCGCGGCGGTGGCGATCCAGACGAACAGCGGCGTCTTCGACAGCAGCCAGCCGCGTGCCAGCACCAGCGCGAACACCGGCGCCACCCACAGCCCGGTCATCGCGAGGTGCGGCGACGCACCCTGCAGCACCGCGACGCCGAACGACAGCGGGATCGCCAGCATCAGCGCAGACCGCACCAGCTGAGCCAGCGGGCGGCGGGTGCGCCACAGCGGCGTCTTGCTCCGCCAGCCCCACACCACCCCCATCAGCGCGAGCTGCACCGCGAAGCGGCAGCCCTCGATCTGCAGCACGTCGTAGCCGCCCTGCAGGCGCGAGGCGATCAGTTCGAGCAGGGCCCAGACGGCAGAGAACGCGAACGCGAAACCCAGCGCCGCGCGGGCCGACGGAGGAGGTGCGCGTTTCGGGCGACTCACAGCGAGCCCTCTTCGAACGCCGCCTGCGGCGTCTGCGCCGGCGCGGCCGCCAGCGACGTCTCCGCCAGCACCGAAGCCGCCAGCTGCGCAATGCTGGGCCCCTTCAGCAATGCCGCCACCGCGACCTTCGCCTTCAACGCCGTCTGGATGCGGTTGCGCAGCTCCATCGCCATCAGCGAATCCATGCCCATCTCCATCAGCGAGCGCTGCGGGTCGACCTGGTGCGAGGCCGGCAGGGCGAGCACGCGCACGATCTGCTCCGACAGGAAGCCCACCAGCAGCGCGAGCCGGTCCTCGGCCGGTGCCTGCGTCAGCTGCGCGAGGATGTCGACCTGCGGCGCCCCGCCGGCCGGCGCCGCGGCCCGCGCCGGCGCCGCCTGCACCAGCTCGCTGAAGAACGGCCCGAGGTTGCGCGGCAGCCGCGCGCGCACCAGCGGCATCGCCGCCATCTGCGGCGCGCGGGCCGCTGCGAGCATCTGCTTCATCATCGCGACGCCGTCGTGCGGCGCGATCATCCCCAGCCCCATCGCGGCCCAGCGCCGGCGATGCTGCTCGCCGATGCCCGCCGCCATGCCGACCTGCGACCAGCTGCCCCAGTCGATGCTCAGCGCGTGCTGGCCGCGCGAGCGGCGCAGGTGGGCCAGCGCATCGACGAACGAGTTCGCCGCCGCGTAGTTGCTCTGCCCCGGCGAGCCGAGCAGCGCGGCGCCCGACGAGAAGCCGATGAAGAAATCGAGCGCGAGGTTCGCGGTGAGTTCGTGCAGGTTCCAGGTGCCGCGCACCTTGGGCGCCATCACGCGGGCGAAGCGGCGCATGTCCTGCTCGGCCAGCATGCCGTCGTCGACCAGGCCGGCTGCATGGATCACGCCACGCAGCCGCGGCATCTGCGCCGCGATCTGCGTGACGAGGCGCGTCATCTGCCCGGTGTCGGCCACGTCGGCCTGCGCGACCAGCACCTGCACGCCCCCGGCCTGCAGCGCATCGATCGCCGCCTGCGTCTCGGG
>NZ_JBFUCB010000495.1:0-4633 GCF_056405435.1 Rhizobacter sp. P1_G5
GTCACCCACAGCCCGACGATCGCGATCGAGCTGGTCGGGCATCCGCTGATCGAGGTCGTGCTGATCGGCGGCCGGCTGTTCAAGCACTCGGTGGTGTCAGTCGGTGCCGGCGCGCTGGAGGCGATCGGCCGCATCCGGGCCGATCTGTACTTCATGGGCGTCACCGGCATCTCCATCGGCGCGGGGCTGTCCACCGGCGACCTGGAAGAGTCGCACATCAAGCGCGCGTTGATGACGCAGGCGGCCGAAACCTGGGTGCCGGCCTCGGCCGAGAAGCTGCAGAGCGCCTCGGCGTACACGATCGCGCCCTGCAGCGCCGCCACCGGGCTGATCGTCGACGGCGACACGCCGAAGAAGGCGCTGGCCGGGTTCGAGACGCTGGGCCTGGCGATCGTGCGGGCCTGAGCGACCTCCGTCACTGCTGCTTCTTGTAGGCCTTGTCCATCGGCGGCCCGCGGTCGGTGTCGACCAGGCCGCGCGACACGTCGCGGTGCGCCTGCTCGATGCGCGGGCGCGGCGTCTCGTCCTTCTGGCTCGACTCGTCGCGTTCGTGCGGCAGCTGCGGCTCCGCGTCGCGGTCACGCCGCACGGTGGTGTCGCTCTTTCGGCCGGTGTTGCGGCCGGAATCTGGCTGGGTGGTCATGACGGATCCTTCGGGCAAACGACCGTTGCCTGAAGGGTCACTGTGACGCGGACCGCTCGCGCCGGCTGTCGGCCACCGGTACCGCCTGCTGTAGGACACCACCATGCCCGGGATCGATGCCCTCCGCCGCGGCCGCGGGTGCCCCCGCTTGCCGCCGCCGGTGCGATCCACTAACCTCGATCGCCCCCTCACCGCTCAGCGCCTGTGGCGCGAAAGGAGAGCGCCATGTCAAGCCTATCGAATCCCGTGAACACCGGGATCGCGGCCATCCGGTCGCTCGCGCTGGTCGGCCAGACGGCATCCGGCAAGACCAGCCTGACCGAGGCCTTGCTGTGCAAGGCGGGGGCGATCGGCGCGCCCGGCAGCCTGGAGCGCGGCACGACGGTCAGCGATTTCGACCCGATGGAGCGCCGCGTGCAGCATTCGCTGAACTCGACGCTGATGCACTTCGGGCATGGCAGCGCGCAGATCCACCTGATCGACACGCCGGGAATGCCCGATTGCGTCGGCCAGTCGATGACGGCGCTGGAGGCGGTCGAGACCGCGGCCATCGTGATCAACGCGCAGACCGGCATCGAGATGATGGCCTCGCGCATGATGGACTGGGCGGCGCACCGCGGGCTGTGCCGCATGATCATCGTCAACAAGATCGATGCGCAGGGGCTCGACCTGCCGGACCTGGTCGCGAAGATCCAGGCCACCTTCGGCAAGGAGTGCCTGCCGCTGAACCTGCCCGCGGCCCAGGGCACCCAGGTGGTCGACTGCTTCTTCAATCCGTCCGGCGAGGCGGATTTTTCTTCTGTGGAGACGGCGCACCGCGCGCTGGTCGAGCAGGTCGTCGAGGTCGACCCCGGTTTCGTCGACCGCTACCTCAACGATGGCGACGTCGACCCGCGCGAGCTGCATGCACCGCTCGAGCAGGCGCTGCGCGAGGGTCACCTGGTCCCGATCTGCTTCGTCTCGGCGCGCAACGGCGCCGGCGTGGCCGAGCTGCTCGACGTGATCGACCTGCTGCTGCCGAACCCGACCGAAGGCAACCCGCCGCAGTTCTTCAAGGGCGAGGGTGCGGATGCGAAGGAGCTGCATGCGCAGCCGGATGCGTCGCTGCACGTGATCGCGCATGTGTTCAAGGTCACCGTCGACCCGTATGTCGGCAAGATGGGGATCTTCCGCATCCACCAGGGCACGGTCACGCGCGACAGCCAGCTCTACATCGGCGACGGCCGCAAGCCGTTCAAGGTGGGCCACCTGTTCATGCTGCAGGGCAAGGACCATGTCGAGGTGCCGCGCGGCATCCCGGGCGACCTGTGCGCGGTCGCGAAGGTCGACGAGATGCACTTCGACGCGGTGCTGCACGACGCTGCCGAAGACGACCACCTGCACCTGAAGCCGCTGGAGTTCCCGGTGCCGGTGCACGGCCTCGCGATCGAGCCGAAGCGCCGCGGCGACGAGCAGCGCATGTGGGAGATCCTGCAGAAGCTGGTCGACGAGGACCCGTGCCTGAAGGTCGAGCATGCGGCGAGCACGAACGAGACGGTGGTCTACGGCCTCGGCGAGCTGCACCTGCGCACGCTGCTCGAGCGCATGAGCGACACCTACAAGTGCGAGGTGTCGACGCGGCCGCCGCGCATCGCGTACCGCGAGACGGTGACCGTGCCGGCCGAAGGCCACCACCGCCACAAGAAGCAGAGCGGCGGTGCCGGCCAGTTCGGCGAGGTGTTCCTGCGCATCGAGCCACTCGCGCGCGGCGCGGGCTTCGAGTTCGTCGACCAGGTGAAGGGCGGCACGATCCCCGGCCAGTTCCTGCCCGCGGTCGAGAAGGGCGTGCGCCAGGTGCTCGACAGCGGCGTGGTCGCCGGCTACCCGGTGAAGGACGTGCGCGTGATCGTCTACGACGGCAAGCACCACTCGGTCGATTCGAAGGAGGTGGCCTTCGTGACGGCCGGCCGCAAGGCCTTCATCGATGCGGTGATGAAGGCCCAGCCGATCGTGCTGGAGCCGGTGGTGAAGGTGGAGATCACCGCGCCGGAGTTCTCGATGGGCGACATCACCGGCGACCTGTCGGCCAAGCGCGGGCAGGTGAACGGCACGCGCACGATGCAGGCCGGCAGCATCACGGTGCACGGGCTGGTGCCGCTGTCGGAGCTGAACGGCTACCAGGCGCGGCTGAACGGCATGACCGGCGGGCAGGGGCGCTACACGCTGGAGCTGAGCCACTACGAGGCGGTGCCGCCGTCGGCGCAGACCTTGCTGACCAGCCAGTACAAGGCGCGCGACGACGATTGACGGATCACGCCTCGCGGGGCTTCACCTTGCTTGCCGCCAGCTTGGCCTGCGTGCGCGCGACCTCGACATCCTTGTCGTGCACCAGCGCCACGCCCATGCGCCGCTTCTTGAAGCTCTCCGGCTTGCCGAACAGGCGGATGTCGCTGTTCGGCACGCGCATCGCGTCGGCGACGCCGTCGAACACGATGCCCTTGGCCTCGACGCCGCCGTAGATCACCGCGCTCGCGCCCGGGCTCTTCAGCGCAGTGTCGACCGGCAGCCCGAGGATCGCGCGCGCATGCAGCTCGAACTCGTTCTGCCACTGCGTGATCATCGTCACCATGCCGGTGTCGTGCGGGCGCGGGCTGACCTCGCTGAACCACACCATGTCGCCCTTCACGAACAGCTCGACGCCGAACAGGCCCTGGCCGCCCAGGTTGTCGGTGACCGCCTTCGCGATCTCGCGCGAGCGCGCCAGCGCGGCCGGCGTCATCGGGTGCGGCTGCCAGCTCTCGACGTAGTCGCCGCTGACCTGCACATGGCCGATCGGGTCGCAGAAGTGCGTCTCGACCTGGCCGCCGGCACCGAGCGCGCGCACGGTGAGCTGCGTGATCTCGTAGTCGAAGTCGATGAAGCCCTCGACGATCACGCGGCCGTGGCTGACGCGGCCGCCGGCCATCGCGTAGTCCCACGCGGTCTTCACGTCGGCCGGGCCGTCGATCTTGCTCTGGCCCTTGCCGGAGCTGCTCATCACCGGCTTCACGATGCAGGGGTAGCCAATTCCATCACTGTTCTTGCCGTCGATCGCCGCCTGCAGCTCGGCCAGCGAATCGCAGAACACGTAGGGGCTGGTCGGCAGCGCGAGCGTCTCGGCGGCCAGCCGGCGGATGCCTTCGCGGTCCATCGTCAGGCGCGCGGCGCGGGCGGTCGGGATCACCCGCACGGTGCCGGCGGCCTCGAGCTCCTCGAGCATCGGCGTCGCGATCGCCTCGATCTCGGGCACCACCAGCAGCGGGCGCTCGGCCTCGATCAGCGCCTTCAGCTGCGCCGGGTCGCTCATCGTGATCGTGCGGGCATGGTGCGCGACCTGCTGGCCCGGCGCGTTCTCGTAGCGGTCGACCGCGATCGTCTCGACGCCCAGGCGCTGCAGCGCGATCAGCACCTCCTTGCCCAGTTCGCCGCTGCCGAGCAGCATCACCTTGGTGGCTTGGGGAGAGAGGGGGGTTCCGAGGGTCGTCATGGTGCTGCGCGGCCGGTGAAAGGGTTGTGGGCGGAAAGAGCGTGATTTTGCCGACGACCCCAGCCGCATCTGCTGATGCACGAAGATTTATCATGCGGCACCATGCAATCCGGCTCCCGTGACGTGGCCCAGCTCCGCCTTGACAACGCGCTGGCCCTCTTCGATGAATTCGTCCACAACACCATCAAGCATCCGGATGCCGCCACGCTGAGGGGCCTCGAACGGCGCTTCGCCGAGCGCCTGCAGATCCAGCCGAGCTACTGGAGCCAGATCAAGGGCCGCTCGCGGCAGATCGGCGAACGGCTCGCACGCCAGTTCGAGGTGCTGTGCCACAAGCCGAACGGCTGGATGGACCAGCCGCACGACGCGGCCGGTTCCTCGGCGGCCCCCGCTCCTGCCGCAGCCCTCGCTGACGACGCCCTGCGCAACGTGCCGCAGGATGACGACGAGCGCTTCATCGTCGGGCTGGTGCTCACCTACTACCG
>NZ_JBFUCB010000496.1:0-4613 GCF_056405435.1 Rhizobacter sp. P1_G5
CGAGATCAGCGTCTGCAGCGCTCCCACCATCTCGGCCGCGATGACGATCGTGTCGACCGCCTTGTGCGGCTGCGCCGCATGCCCGCCGGTGCCGCGCACGATGATGTCGAAGCGGTTGCTCGACGCCATCGTCGGCCCCTTGCGGAACGCGAAATGCCCCGCCTCGAAGCCCGGCATGTTGTGGATGCCGTAGATCTCCTCGCACGGGAAGCGGTCGAACAGGCCGTCGTCCATCATCGCCTTGGCGCCAGCGTTGCCGCCCTCCTCCGCCGGCTGGAAGATGAAGTTCACAGTGCCTTCGAAATCGCGGTGCGTGGCCAGGTAGTGCGCCGCGCCCAGCAGCATCGCGGTGTGCCCGTCATGCCCACAGCCGTGCATGCGCCCCGGTTCCTTCGAGGCATGCAGGAAGCGGTTGTGCTCCGGCATCGGCAGCGCGTCCATGTCGGCGCGCAGGCCGATCGCGCGCTCGCCGGGGCCGCGCGTGCCGTGCAGCACGCCCACCACGCCGGTCTGGCCGAGCCCGCGGTGCACCTCGATGCCCCACGCCGCCAGGCGCTCGGCCACCAGGTCGGAGGTGCGCGTCTCCTTGAAGGCCAGTTCGGGGTGCGCGTGGATGTCGCGGCGCAGCGCGGTGAACTCGGCGTGCTTGTCTTCGATCTCGGCGATGAGCGTCATGTGACCTGGTCCTTCACGTAGTCGGCAATCTCACGGGAGACGGCGCTGAGCGCAGCCTGCAAGGCGGTGAAGCCGGCACTGCGCTCGCGCGTCGTCTCGTTCATGTAGAGCCCGCGGTGGATCTCCACCTGCAGGCTGTGGCGGCGCTCGGCCGGCCGGCCGAGCCGGGCGATCAGCGCCACGCCCTTGAACGGGTCGTTCAGCGCCACGCTGAAGCCGCGCCGGCGCAGCGCCTCGGCCACCAGCGCGGTGAACTCGGGCGCCGCGGTGCTGCCGTCGCGATCGCCCAGCACGAAATCGGCCAGCGGATGGTCGCTCTGGATCTGCAGGCCTTCATACGAATCGGCGGGCATCGAGTGCAGGTTCAGGTGCCACACCGCGCCGAAGCGCGCATGCGCCGCCTCGATCTGCTCGCGCATCGCGGCATGGTACGGCGCGTGGTACGCATCGATGCGCCGCTGCACCTCGGCCACCGGCAGCTTGCGGGCGTAGATCGGCCACTTGCCGCTCTTGCCCGCATCGCGCCAGATCAGGCCGATGCCCAGGCGCGTCTTCTCGCTCGGGCGCAGCGGCGTCGGCCACGGCTCGGCCAGCATCCCGGGGTCGATGTCGTCGATGTCGCGGTTCGGGTCGATGTAGGCGCGCGGGAAATTCGCCGCGAGCAGCGTGGCACCGACCGACGGCAGCGCCTGCCACAGCACGTGCACGTCGGTGTCCTCGGCGCCGCGCAGCTGCTCGAAGGGCACGACGTGGCCGAAGTCGTCGGGGTACTGCACGCCGCTGTGCGGCGAATCGCAGATGAGCGGCACCGCGTCACCTTCGGGCAGGCGCAGCGTGAAGGGCGGGATGGATTCAGTCATGGCGCGGGATCGTTGAGGTGGCATGCGCTGGTGTGGCCAGGCTGCAGTGGGCGCAGCACCGGTGCCTCGACCTGGCAGCGCGGCATCGCATGCGGGCAGCGCGGATGGAAGGCGCAACCCGGGGGAGGCGCCAGCGGCGATGGCAATTCCCCCTGGATGGGCAGGTACGCGCGGCGGGTGGTGTCCAGCCTCGGCAGCTCGGCCAGCAGCGCCTGCGTGTAGGGGTGGTTCGGCGCGCTGAAGATCGTCTCGGTCGTCGCCACCTCGACGATGCGGCCCAGGTACATGATCACGACGCGGTCCGACACGTGCCCCACCACGCCCAGGTTGTGGCTGATGAAGAGGTAGGTCAGCTCGAACTCGCGGCGCAGCGCGAGGAACAGGTTCAGCACCTGCGCCTGGATCGACACGTCGAGCGCCGCCACCGCCTCGTCGCAGACGATCAGCCGCGGCTTCAGCGYGAGCGCACGCGCGATGCCGATGCGCTGGCGCTGCCCGCCCGAGAACTGGTGCGGATAGCGCTGCGCGTAGCCGGGGTCGAGCCCCACCTGGCGCATCAAGCCCTCGACGTACTCGGCCTTCTGCGATGCCTTCACGAGCCCGTGCACCACCGGCGCCTCGCCGACGATGTCCATCACCCGCATGCGCGGGTTCAGCGAGGCCATCGGGTTCTGGAAGATCATCTGCACGCCCAGCCCCCAGGCGCGGCGCTCGGCGGCGTCCATCGCGGCCACCGGCTTGCCGAGGAAGCTGACGCTGCCCTCGGTCGGCGGCGYGATGCCGGCGATCACGCGGCCCAGCGTCGACTTGCCGCAGCCGGATTCGCCGACCACGCCGATCACCTCGCCAGGCCGGATCTCGAGGTCGACGCCGGCCACCGCCTGCACCACCGACGCGCGGTGGCCGGCCCCCAGCAGGTTGGCGATGCGTCCGGCCAGGTCGATGTCCTGCACGAAGCGCTTGGAGACGCCGCGCAGCTGCAGCAGCGGCGCRGTCGTGCTCACGGAGGCGGGTTCGAGAACGGTGGTGTCCATGCGGTGTTCAGGCCGGCTCGGGCGTCAGCATGTTCCAGCAGCGCACCGTCTTGCCTGCGGGGCCGGGCGCGGCCTGCGGCACCGCGAGGCAGGCGTCGCTCGCGTGGCCGCAGCGCGGCCTGAAGGCGCAGCCCTGCGGCAGGTTCAGCAGCGAGGGCGTCATGCCGGGGATCTGCCGCAGCAGCGTGCCGTGCGTGGCGCGCGTCGGGATCGAATCGATCAGGCCGCGCGTGTACGGGTGCGACGGATTGCCGATCACGTCGGCCGTCGCGCCGCTCTCGACGATGCGCCCGGCATACATCACCGCGATGCGGTCGGCCAGGCCGGACACCACCGCCAGGTCGTGCGTGATCCACATCATCGCAGTACCGGTCTCGCGGCACAGCTTCTGCACCTCGTACAGGATCTGCGCCTGGATCGTCACGTCGAGCGCGGTCGTCGGCTCGTCGGCGATCAGCAGTTTCGGGCGGTTCAGCAGCGCGATCGCAATCGCCACGCGCTGGCGCATGCCGCCCGAGAGCTGGTGCGGATAGGCCTTCAGGCGCTCGCCGGGCKACGGGATGCCGACCATCGCGAGCGCGTCGCGGGCCCGGGCGAGCGCGGCCTGCGCACTCACCTTCTCGTGCGCATGGATCGCCTCGACCATCTGCGTGTCGACGCGCAGCACCGGGTTCAGCGTCATCATCGGATCCTGGAAGATCATCGCGATCTCCTTGCCGCGCAGCGCCTGCAGCCGGCGCTCCGGCGCGCCCACCAACTCCTCATCGAGGTAGCGGATGTGGCCGCCGACGATGCGCCCGGGCGGATCGATCAGCCCGAGGATCGAGAAGCCGGTGATGCTCTTGCCCGAGCCCGATTCGCCGACCAGGCCGAGCACCTCGCCGGCCTCGATGCGCAGGTCGACGCCGTCGACCGCCTTCACCACGCCGCCGTGCGTGAAGAAGTGGGTCTGCAGGCCCTGGACGTCGAGGACGGTCATGGTGGAGGGAATCGTCAATGTGCGTTGCGCGGGTTCAGGATGTCGCGCAGGTGGTCGCCCACCAGGTTGATGCCGACGATCGCCAGCGCCAGCGCGATGCCGGGGAAGAACGAGATCCAGTAGTTGCCCGACAGCAGGAACTCGTAGCCGTTGGCGATCAGCATGCCGAGCGAGGGTTCGGTCACCGGCACGCCGACGCCGAGGAAGGACAGCGTCGACTCCAGCGCGATGGCATGCGCCAGGTCGATGGTGGCGATCACGATCAGCGGCGGCAGGCAGTTGGGCAGCATATGGCGCAGCAGCACGCGCGGCCAGCCGAGCGACATGCATTGCGCCGCCTCGATGTATTCCTTTGCGCGCTCCACCAGCGCGGCACCGCGCGCGGCCCGCGCGAAATAGGCCCATTGCACGATGACGAGCGCGAGGATCACCTTGTCGACGCCCTTGCCGAGGATGGCCAGCAGGATCAGCGCGACCAGGATCGCCGGGAACGACAGCTGGATGTCGACGATGCGCATCAGCAGCGCATCGATCCACCCGCCGAAGTAGGCCGCCGCCAGCCCGACCGCGCTGCCGATGGCCAGCGCCGCCGCGACCGAGACGCCGCCCACCAGCAGGCTGGTGCGCAGCCCGTAGAGGATGGCCGACAGCAGGTCGCGGGCCTGGCCGTCGGTGCCCAGCCAGTAGGTCATCGTGCCGGCGGCGTCGCGGCTGCCGGGCGGCAGCTTCGAGTCGAAGATGTCGAGCTTGCCGATGTCGTACGGGTTCTGCGGCGCGATCCACGGCGCGAACACGGCGGCGAACAGCGCCAGCGCCAGCAAGGCCAGGCCGAACAGCGCCAGGCGGTCGGCCATGAACTCGCGGCGCAGGCGCTGCCATGGCGTTTCGGGCGGTGGCAGGAGAGCCGAGGGCAAGGTGTCGGCCGTCATGCCTTGGCTCCCTGCAACCGCACGCGCGGGTCGAGCACCGAGTAGAGAACGTCCACCAGCAGGTTCAGCATCACGAGGAAGAACACGATCAGGATCAGGTAGGCGACGACCACCGGCCGGTCGAGCGTGATGATCG
>NZ_JBFUCB010000497.1:0-4601 GCF_056405435.1 Rhizobacter sp. P1_G5
CGGTACGCCTCGGCGACGATCACCTCGCGCTGGCGGTCGGCATCGGCGCGGATCTTCTCGCCTTCGGCCGCACCGGTCGAACGCAGCTCGTTGGCCACGCGCTTGCGCTCGGATTCCATGCGGCTGTAGACCGAGCTGGTCACGTTGGCCGAGAAGTCGACGCGCTTGATCCGCACGTCGATGATCTCGATGCCGAAGGCCTTCGCCTCGTCGGTCAGGCGCACCCGCACACCCTGCATCACGCGGTCGCGGTCGGTCGCGAGCATCGCCTGCACCGTGCGCTTGGTCACCTCTTCGTTGAAGGCGGCCTGCACGATCGGGCTCAGGCGGTTCTCGACATTGCGCATGTCGGTGCCGTTGTTGCGGATGAACTGCTTCGGATCGATCACGCRCCACTTGACCAGCCAGTCGATGACCAGGCTCTTCTTCTCGGCGGTGAAGATCGGGCGCGTCTCGGGGCTGTCCAGCGTCTGCACGCGGCGGTCGAGGAAGACCACGTTCTGCAGCGGCGGCGGCAGCTTCGCCTTCAGGCCCGGTTCGGAGATGACTTCCTTGATCTCGCCCAGTGCATAGATGACCGCGAACTGGCGCTGGTCGACGATGAACAGGACGGAGGACAGCAGCATCAGTGCCACCAGGGCACCGGCGACGAGCATGGCGAGTCGATTCATGGTGAGCTTTCTGCGGTTCTCTTCGCCGTGGGATCAGCGGCCGTCGCGGTCGCGGCTGCGCTGGCCGTCGCGCGAGCGGATGTCGACGCTGCCCGGGGTGCCGGCCGGGGCCTCGGTGGGCGTGGTGGCCGGCGCCGTGGTGGCCGGCACGGCACTGCCGACCTGCTGCATCAGCTTGTCGAGCGGCAGGTACAGCAGGTTGGAGTTGTCGCGCGTGTCGACCATCACCTTGCTGACGCTCGAATAGACCTGCCGCATCGTGTCGATGTACATGCGGTCGCGCGTGACCCCGGGCGCCTTCTGGTACTCGGTGAACACCTGGTTGAAGCGTTGCGCATCACCCTCGGCCGTCGCGACGACGCGGGCCTTGTAGGCCTCGGACTCCTCGCGCAGCCGTGCAGCCGTGCCTTGCGCCTTCGGGATCACGTCGTTCGCATAGGCCTGCGCCTCGTTCTTCGCGCGCTCGCGGTCGGCACCGGCGCGGAACGCATCGTCGAACGCGGTCTGCACCTGCTCGGGCGCCTGCACGCTCTGCACGTTGACGTTGACGATCAGGATGCCGGTGCGCAGCCGGTCGAGCTGGGTCTGGATCGACTTGACGAGATCGATCGCGATCGCATCGCGCTGCTCGTACAGCACCGAGTCCATGTTCGCCTTGCCGACGATCTCGCGCACCGCCGATTCGGCGGCCTGCTCGACGACGATGTCATCGGGGTTGCGGTTCTCGTACAGGTACGAGCGCGCATCCTTCAGCCGGTACTGCACGCTGAAGCGGATGTCGATGATGTTCTCGTCCTGCGTCAGCATCGACGAATCGCGCAGCCCGGTGGCCTGCACCACGTTGCTGCGGCCGATCTCCTTGGTGCGCAGCTGCGTGACCGGCACCGTCTCGTGGGCCTGGAACGGGTACGGGAAGCGCCAGGTGAAGCCGGCGTCGACCGTGTGACTGTACTTGCCGAACGAGGTGATGACCGCCTGCTGGCCTTCCTGCACGATGAAGAAGCCGCTGAAGGCCCAGATCAGCACGACCACGCCGGCGATCAGGCCGATGCCGATGCCGGCGCTGCGCATGTCGGGGCCGCCGCCATTGCCACCGCTGCCGCCGCCCGAGCCGTTCGAGCGCTGTCCGCCCTTGCCGCCGAACAGGCCGCTCAGCTTGCGGTTGAAATCACGCCACAGCTCGTCGAGGTCGGGCGGGCCGTCGCCGCGGCCGCCGCTGTTCAGCACCGGGGCCTGGACGCCGGAGCGCGCACCGCGCAGGCTGGCGAAGGCCGCGCCGCCCAGACCGGACAGCAAGGCCTTGGCTGCATGGGCCACGTCACGAACCTGCGAGGCGGGGCCGGCGGCAGGCAGAACTGGGTTGGAGCTCATGGTCATGTGGGTGTGCAGAGGATTCGGGCTCACGCTGCGGCGTCGGGCAGCTCGGACGGATCCGAGGGATACGCCAACGGCGGAGTTGAGGATGAATGCATGGCGTTCAAGTCGTCCTGCAGCGTGCCGGCCACCGCGGCCGACAGGATGCGGCGCAGTTCCGGCAGGCCGCGGCCGTCGAGCGCGCTGACGAAGACGCGTGGGACTCGCACGCCGCCTTCAAGTTCCAGCACGTCGGCGTGATAGCGGGGGTGCTGCGCGAATTCGAGCTTGTCGAGCTTGTTGTAGACCAGCACCTGCTGGATGTCGGCCGCGCCGATGTCGCCCAGCACGCGCTGCACCTCGGCCATCTGCTCGGCCAGCACCGGGCTCGCGGCATCGACCACGTGCAACAGCAGGTCGGCGTCGGCCGCCTCCTGCAGCGTCGCCTCGAAGGCCTCGACCAGCTTGTGCGGCAGGTCGCGGATGAAACCGACGGTGTCCGAGAGCGCGGCCGAGCGGCTGATGTCTTCGAGGTAGAGCTGGCGCGTGGTGGTGTCGAGCGTCGCGAACAGCTGGTCGGCCGAATAGCTCTTCGCCTTCACGAGCGCATTGAACAGCGTCGACTTGCCGGCGTTCGTGTAGCCCACCAGCGAGACGCGGAAAGTGCCGCTGCGCTCGCGCGAGCGGCGTTGCGTGTTGCGCTGCTTCTTCACGCGCACCAGCCGCTCCTTCACGGACTTGATGCGCTCGCCGATCATGCGGCGGTCGAGTTCGATCTGCGCCTCGCCGGGGCCGCCGCGGTTGCCGATGCCGCCGCGCTGGCGCTCCAGGTGGCTCCAGCGGCGCACCAGGCGTGTCGACAGGTACTGCAGCCGCGCGAGTTCGACCTGCAGCTTGCCCTCGTGGCTCTGCGCCCGGGCGGCGAAGATCTCGAGGATCAGCATCGTGCGGTCGGCGACGGCCACGCCCAGGTGGCGCTCGAGGTTGCGCTGCTGTGCCGGCGACAAGGCCTGGTCGAACAGCACCGCTTCGGCCTGGTGGCCGAGCACCAGGGCCWTGATCTCGTCGGCCTTGCCGGAACCGACGAACAGCGCCGGGTCGGGCGACTTGCGCCGCGCCGTGACGCGTGCCACCGGCAGGTCGCCGGCCGACTCGGCCAGCAGCGCGAGTTCATCGAGGCTCGCATCGAAATGCGAACCACCGTGCGAACCGCCGCCGAAATCGACGCCCACCAGGATGGCGCGCGGCAACGCAGCCTGCGCCGCGGCGTTGGAGCCAGCAGCGCTCATGCGGGACGCCGCCTCGGAAGTTGGTGGCGCACCCACCCGGGCGACCTCAGCGGTCTCAGGTCTGCTCCGGCGCCTCGGCGGCGTGGAAGTTCACCGCGCGGCCGGGCACGACGGTCGAGATCGCGTGCTTGTAGACCATTTGCGTCACGGTGTTGCGCAGCAGGACGACGTACTGATCGAAAGATTCGATGTGGCCCTGCAGTTTGATGCCGTTCACGAGGTAGATCGACACCGGAACATGCTCTTTGCGAAGCAGGTTCAGAAACGGGTCTTGTAGAAGCTGCCCTTTATTGCTCACGATATGCTCCGTGATGGAAAGTGATGGAGGTCGTCACGTTAACACAGCGCCGCGCTGCATCGCAGCATGGCGGGCCAAATGAAGCAATCTTTGTCGGTCACTCTTTGTCGGCGAACGGGTTGCTCGACGAGCGCATCTCGATGCGCAGCGGGGTGCCGACCAGCTTGAAGTGCGCCCGGAAGCGCCCTTCGAGGAAGCGCTTGTACACGTCGGTCACGTGCTCGAGCGAGTTGCCGTGGATCACGATCACCGGCGGGTTCATGCCGCCCTGGTGGGCGTAGCGCAGCTTCGGGCGGAAGGCGCCGGCGCGCTTGGGCGTCTGGAACTCCACCGCCTCGTGCAGCAGCCGTGTCAGCACCGGCGTCGTCATCTTGCGGGTGGCCGACGCATGCGCATCGGCTATGCCCTGCCAGACCGGGCCGAGCCCCTGCCGCTTGATGGCCGAGATGCGCAGCACCGGTGCGAACTTCAGGAATGCGAGACGCTGCTCGATCGAGCGCTCGAGCGTCTGCTTCTGGTAGTCGTCGATGGCATCCCACTTGTTGACGGCCACCACCACCGCGCGGCCGCTCTCGAGGATGTAGCCGGCGATGTGCGCATCCTGGTCGGTCACGCCCTGGGTCGCGTCGAGCAGCAGCAGCACGACGTTCGCGTCGGCGATGGCCTGCAGCGTCTTGACGACCGAGAACTTCTCGATCGCCTCGAACACCTTGCCCTTGCGGCGCAGCCCGGCGGTGTCGATCAGCTCGAACTTCTGCCCGTGGCGCTCGAACGGCACGGTGATCGCGTCGCGCGTCGTGCCCGGCTGGTCGAACGCCACCAGGCGCTCCTCGCCGAGCCAGGTGTTGATCAGCGTCGACTTGCCGACGTTCGGCCGGCCGGCGACAGCCAGGCGGATCGGCGCACCCTCTTCCGGCTCCTCGGGCTCTTCGTCGAACGGGAAGTCTTCCAGCGCGGCCTCGGTCAGGCTGCGGATGCCCTGGCCGTGCG
>NZ_JBFUCB010000498.1:0-4601 GCF_056405435.1 Rhizobacter sp. P1_G5
GATCAACATCCTGCAGGGCCGCTGCGTCGGCGGTTCGACCACCGTGAACTGGACCAGCTCGTTCCGCACGCCGGCCGACACGCTCGAGCACTGGCGCACGCAGTACGGCCTGGCGGAGATGACGCCGCCCGCGATGGCGCCGTGGTTCGAACAGGCCGAACGCCGCCTCGGCATCGGTCCGTGGCTCACCGAACCGAACCGGAACAACGAGCTGTTGCGCACCGGTGCCGCGCGGCTCGGCATCGCGGCCTCGTCGATCCAGCGCAACGTGAAGGGCTGCTGGAACCTCGGCTCCTGCGGCATGGGTTGTCCGACGAACGCGAAGCAATCGATGCTGGTGACAACCTTGCCGGCGGCCCTCGACCAGGGGGCCACGCTGTTGGTCCAGATGCGCGCCGAGCGGCTCGAATGGCGCGACGGGCGCGTCGAGGCATTGCACTGTGTGCCGGTCGCCGACAACAGCGCACCGACCGGCGCCAGCGGCGTACGCGTCACCGCGAAGCACTACGTCGTCGCCGGTGGCGCGATCAACTCGCCGGCGCTGTTGCTGCGCTCCGGCGTGCCGGACCCGCATGGCCTCGTCGGCAAGCGCACCTTCCTGCACCCGGTCGTGATCTCGGCGGCGACCTTCGCGGACCCGGTGAACGGCTGGGATGGCGCACCGCAGACCCTCTACACCGACCATTTCCTGCAGACACAGCCGCTGACCGGCGCCATCGGCTACAAGCTCGAGGCGCCGCCGCTGCACCCTGTCATCGCCTCGTCCACGCTGGCGGGCCACGGCCGCGACCAGGCGGACATGCTGGCCCAGTTCCCGCGCACGCACAGCCTGCTGGCACTGATGCGCGACGGCTTCCACGCGCAGTCTCCAGGCGGCTCGGTCGGCTTGCGCAGCGACGGCACGCCGGTGCTCGACTACCCGTTGAACGACTTCGTGATGGACGGCGCGCGCCGGGCATTCCTCAGCATGGCGGAGATCCAGTTCGCGGCGGGCGCCCGCAGTGTCGTGCCGGTGCACGAGGAGGCAACGCCGTCCACGTCATGGGAAGAAGCGCGCCGGAAGATCCTGGGCTTGTCGATGAAGCCGCTGCTGACGCGCGTCGTCAGCGCCCACGTGATGGGTGGCTGCCCGATGGCCGGCAGCGAAGCGCAAGGCGTGGTGCGCCCTGACGGCACGCATTGGCAGGTCGCCAACCTGTCGGTGCACGACGGCTCGCTGTTCCCGACCAGCATCGGCGCGAACCCCCAGCTCTCGGTCTACGGCGTCGCAGCGATGCTCGCAACGCGTCTCGCCAAGCGCCTGACCGGCAACGACGTTCAGCTGGCCTGAAGACTCACGCTGATAGCATCGGCCGCATGCTCGCGCGCCTGCAACGCTTCATCACGCTCGGATTGCTTCTCACCGCGCTGCTCTGGGCCGTGTGGTTCATCCACATCGATCGACCCGGGTGGGCGGCTGCCGGCGCGCTGCTGATCGTCTTCGGCTACGCGCTCTTCCTCGGTCTCGAGTTCATCTTCCTGTACTTCGTGCACGGTGACGACCCGAGCCCGCGCGCGACGGCGCTGCAACTGCTGCATGCCTGGATCGGCGAGGTGCTGACGGCGCCGCAGGTGTTCTGCTGGCGGCAGCCATTCCGCTCGAACCGCGTGCCCGATCACGTGCCCGACAAGTCGCAACACCGCGGCGTCGTGCTGGTCCACGGCTTCGTCTGCAACCGGGGCTTCTGGAATCCGTGGATGCAGCGGCTCGTGCGGCGCGGCACGCCGTTCATCGCGGTCAACCTCGAACCGGTGTTCGGCTCGATCAACCACTACGCCGACATCATCGAGCAGGCCGTCGCGCGGCTCGAGGCCGCCACCGGCCAGGCGCCGGTGCTGGTCGGCCACAGCATGGGCGGGCTCGCGATCCGCGCGTGGGCCGCGGCGCACGGCGGCGAGGCGCGTGCGCACCGCATCATCACGATCGGCACCCCGCACCGCGGCACCTGGCTCGGGCGCTTCTCGACGACGGCCAACGGGCACGAGATGCGCCTCGCCAGCCCCTGGCAGGTGGCCCTGGGGGCGCGCGAATCGGCGACGCTGTCGCAGCGCTTCATCTGCTTCTACAGCCACTGCGACAACATCGTGTTCCCGGCCAGCACCGCAACGCTGCCGGGTGCCGACAACCGGCACGTGCCGGGCGTCGCGCACGTCGACCTGGTCAACCAGCCGGTGGTGTTCGAGGCCTTGCAGGCCGCGCTGTGATCACGGCGCGAGCACGCGGTCGCCGGGCAGCGTGGCCTCGGCGGGTACTTCGTCGCGCTGCGCCACCGCCTCGTAGATGGGCGTGAAATCCGGCGCCGTCGCGCGGAACAGCTGCTCGAACGAATCGATCACGAAGTACGTGGCCTGGTAGGTGTCGATCTTGTAGCGCGTGCACATGATGCGCTCCAGGTCGAAGCCCAGGCGCTGCGGCTGCGCGCTGGTGACGCTGTGGCGCAGCTCGCCCGCCGACGACAGGATGCCGGCGCCATACGCGCGCAGGCCGGCCGGCGTCGCGATCAGGCCGAACTCCACCGTGTACCAATAGAGCCGCGCGAGGTACTCGCACGACTGCAGCCGGCTCGCCTTCAGCCCGCCGGCGCCGTAGGCCTGCATGTAGTCGGCGAACATCGGGTTGAACAGCAGCGGCACATGGCCGAACAGGTCGTGGAACACGTCCGGCTCGACGACGTAGTCGAACTCTTCCGGCTTGCGGATCCAGCCGGTCACCGGGAAGCGGCGCGCCGCCAGCAGCGCGAAGAACGCCTCCTCGGGGATCAGGCCCGGTACCGCGACCACCTCCCAGCCGGTCGCGCGGCGCAGCCGCTGCGACAGCTCGTCGAAGCGCGGGATCTGCGTCGGCGTGCCGAGCTGGCCCACCGCGTCGATGAACTCCTCGCAGGCCAGGCCTTGCAGCTGCGCCGCCTGGCGCTCGTACAGGCGCTGGTACAGCGCGTGGTCCTCGGTCGTGTAGCGGGCCCAGTCCTGCTCGCAGGTGTAGTCGGCGCGCGCCGACGCATAGTCGCCGCGCGGCGGGCGGTCGCCCTGGCCGTAGGTGGCCGGCGCGACGCCGCTGTTCACGCCCTTGGCGCTGCTGTCGTTGATCAGCGCAGCCATTTGTCCGTCGTCCGCTGGTAGTCGCCGCCGGCCTTCGACAGGTGCAGCCATTGGTCGACGAAGTTCTTCATCACCATGTCGCGCGGCAGCATCCACGCCATCTCGCCGTACTGCAGCGGGCGTTCCGGGTTGACGGCGCACAGGCCGGGCCGCAGCTTCTGCTGCACCAGCGTCTCGGCGGCCTCGGTCACGAACACGTCGGCGCGCTTGGCGAGCAGCTCGTCGAAGATCGTCAGGTTGTCGGCATGGATCGTCAGCGTCGCGACCTTGAAGTTGGCGCGCGCGAAGCGCTCGTTGCTGCCGCCCGGGTTCGCGATCGCCCGCACGCCGGGCTTGTCGATGTCGGCCACGCTCTGGTACTTCGGCACGTCCTCGCAGCGCACCAGCGGCGTCTTGCCGTTGACCATGTAGGCGGTGCTGAAGAACACCCGCTTCTGGCGCTCGGTGGTCACCGAGATGCCRCCGATCGCGACATCGCATTTGCCGGCGCCGAAGTCGGGCAGCAGGTTGGCCCAGCTGGTCTTCACGAGCTCCAGCTTGACGCCCATCGCCGCGGCCAGCGATTGCGCGAGATCGATGTCCAGCCCCTCGAACGCACCGTCGRCGCGCTGGAAGCTGAACGGCTTGTAGTCGCCCGGCGTGCAGGCGCGCAGCACGCCGGCCTTCATCACCGCATCGAGCGACGATTCCTGCGCCGAGGCCATGCCGGCCAGCGCCGCCAGCGCGATCGCGATGAACGACGGCAGCGCCTTCATGCGGCCGCCTCGGGTTCGGCCTTCAGCACGCCGCGGCGCACCTGGTCGAGCTCGATGCTCTCGAACAGCGCGCGGAAGTTGCCTTCGCCGAAGCCCTGGTCGCCCTTGCGCTGGATGATCTCGAAGAAGATCGGCCCGATCACCGTCTGCGTGAAGATCTGCAGCAGCAGTTCGTTCGGCGCGCCCAGGTGCGTCGCGCCGTCGATCAGGATGCGCAGGCGCTTCAGCTCTTCGAGCCGCTCGCCATGATTCGGCAGGCGCTTGTCGACCAGGTCGTAGTAGGTCGCGATGGTGTCCTGGAACACGACGCCCTGGGTCTTCATGCCCTCGACCGAGCCGTAGATGTCGTCGGTGCCGAGCGCGATGTGCTGGATGCCTTCGCCGTGGTACAGGTCCAGGTACTCGGCGATMTGGCTCTTGTCGTCGGAACTCTCGTTGATCGGGATGCGGATCTTGCCGCACGGGCTCGTCATCGCCTTGCTCTTCAGGCCGGTCAGCTTGCCCTCGATGTCGAAGTAGCGCACCTCGCGGAAGTTGAACAGCCGCTCGTAGAAGTCGGCCCACTCCTTCATGCGGCCGCGGTGCACGTTGTGCGTCAGGTGGTCGATGTAGGTCAGGCCGTTGCCGACCGGCGACGCGTTCGCGCCGGGGATCGGCACGAAGTCGACGTCGTAGATGCTGATGCGGCGCGATCGGCAACATCAGCAT
>NZ_JBFUCB010000499.1:0-4595 GCF_056405435.1 Rhizobacter sp. P1_G5
GATCTGAGAGGTTCGGACGGACCTCCCAAGGTCCTTCTGGCTGACATCCTGTCGACGCTTCGGGACCGCCTGTTGGGACTGGAAGCTCTCGCGCTCGGGTCGATCATCGAGCATGCCGATCGGCGCCCGCTGATCGGGAAGCTCCCGGCCATCCCCGGCGTTGCCGAGACTTCGGAAGACAAGATCGGCCTGGCCCGGGCGTGGCTTCGTGGGTGGACTGCTGCAGGTTTCCACCTCCCTCGCATGAACGAAGCATGGTACGCAGCCCACCCCGACGCCAAGGTTCGGATCAGCACCAAGACCGGCAAATTCCAGCGGTTGGTTCGCGCCCTGGGAAGTCCGGCCGCCCGCACGATCTTCAACAAGAAGTGGCTTCCAGAGCTCCTGGCCATGTTTACGCAACTGATGAGCGTCGGCGCCTACCGCCTGGACGGTCAGCGGCTTTCACTGGAGTTTGGAGGCCAATGGGTCCGCTGCGCCGACTGCAAGTCGGTGCACCGGCCCCTTCGCCTCATTCCTCGCTGCCTGGATTGCGGCCACACCGCTATCGTTGCTCTCGACCCGGACAACGACCCTGTCTTCGCAGCGCGCAAGGGCTTCTACCGGCGGGGTGTGATGGCGGCCTTGGGCCCGAACCCCGAAGTGCCAATGGCCATTGTGGCAGCCGAACACACGGCCCAACTCAACTCCGCTCAGACTGAAGAAGTCTTCTCCCGCGCGGAACAGCATGAGCTGCTGTTCCAGGACGTGGAGTTCACACCACCCGGCAACCGCATGCCGCCATCGGCGATCGACGTCTTGTCCAGCACCACCACCATGGAGGTGGGCATCGACATTGGCCAGCTATCAGGGGTCGCACTACGGAATATGCCGCCTAGTCGGGCGAACTATCAGCAACGTGCAGGTCGAGCCGGGCGTCGCGGCAATGCCGTGGCATCGGTGCTCGCATTCGGTGGATCGGACACGCACGACGAACACTTCTTCCGTGAGCCTGCCCAGATGATCGCTGGACAGGTGGTGGATCCCTTGCTCTGCCTAGAGAACAAGGATATCGCCAAGCGCCACGTACGCGCGTACCTGCTGCAGTGTTACCACCAGGCCAAGATTCCGAGTGTCGACGCCGCCCCAGGCAACGGCAGCCTGTTCTCCGTACTCGGCGACGTTTCGGCGTTCCTGAAACCTGGGAGCGTACTGAGCCTGGAGGGCCTCAAGGAGTGGCTGGAAGGCAATCAGGTGTATCTGCGCAGCCGGGTCGACGGCTGGCTTCCGGAGCAGCTCGCGGCCGAGGACCGCGCGGAGCTCCTGGATGGCATGGTCGAAGACTGCTTCAATGCCATTCAAGTTGCGACTCGCGACTGGGAGCCAACGGCGCCAGCGCCGGCGCCGGAACTCGATGACATCGATCTGCTCGAGGCGCAGGACGAACCCGACGAGGTGAAGCCGGCTGTGCGGAGCACCGGGCGAGGTCTTCTGGACACGCTGCTATACCACGGCGTGTTGCCACGCTACGCCTTCCCGACCGACGTCGCGACCTTCCACGTATTCGACCCAGCCCAGTCCAGCCACTTCTCGCCGAAGCTTGTGTTCGCACCATCGCAGTCGCTGCCGATCGCACTCACGCAGTACGCGCCGGACAAGCAGATCTGGATCGCGGGCAAGTGCTACACCTCAGGGGCGATCTACTCCCCCTTCAAGAAAGAGCTCAAGCGGGTGTGGGACGAGCGTGAGCTGCACGCGGAGTGCCGGCGCTGTGGGTATGCAAGGACCTGGAAGCAGGGGGACGGTGTCACCAAGGACCAAATGCAGGATTGCATCGCCTGCAACGGCAAGCAAACCCTCGGCCCCGCTCGCCACTGGATGCGCCCCACCGGGTTCGCGCACCCCGTGGACATCCCACCCGTGACCTCTCCCGACGACATTCCGGAAACCAGCTACGCCACGCGTGCCAAGCTGACCATGGCAAGCCCAGGTGAAGGCGAGTGGATCGAGGTCAATGAACAAATCCGCTACGTGCCACTTCGCGACCACCTGATGGTCTCAAACACAGGCCCCGGAAAGGATGGCTACGCCTACTGCACTTCCTGCGGGCGCATCGAGGCCGCGACGAACCACGCCCATTCCCGATTGAGCGGCCGGCACCCGAAGCCCTATCCCGACGAACAGAAGCCGAACTGCGAAGGCGGCTTCGTCGCTAAGCACGTGGTGCTCGGTACCACCTTCCCAACAGACGTCGCGCTGTTTTCGCTCAAGCTGGGCGCCCCGATCCTCTTGAAGCCGGGCGACACGATCACGACCATCGCCCTGCGAACGCTCTGTGAGGCGCTGTCTCGGGCGGCTTGCCTCCTGCTCGAGATCGAGCCAGGCGAGGTGCTCGCCGAGTTCCGCCCCGCTCTTTCGAACAACGGCGTTCTGGGAGAGGAGACCGAGGTCTTTCTCTACGACACTCTGTCCGGCGGGGCAGGGTTCGCGACGGCTGCAGCAGCCCGCGGCGAAGCACTCTTCCAGAAGGCGCTGCAACTCATGAGCGAATGCCCTCAAAGAGGAGACTGCGACTTCTCCTGCTACCGCTGCCTGCGCACATTCCGCAATCGGATCGACCACAGCGCCATCGATCGGCACACGGGTGAGGCACTCGCACGCTATCTGCTGACCGGGGTGCCTCAAGCATTCGACGAGCGCCGCCTGCGCGCCTCGAGCGGGCTGCTTCTCTCAGATCTGCTGCGGCGCAACGCTGCTGGTTTGTCCGAGGCGGGTCACCAGGAAGAACTGGTCGACGAGCTTGGGCGCAGCTTGAAATCACCAATCCACGGATCGGGGCCAGACGGGGGCACCTATCTGGTGGCCGTCATCAGCCCGCTAGAGGTTCCTCGACCGCCACGCGAGGTGAACACGCCAGATGGCACAACGATGCTTATCGAGGTCAGCGAACTGATGGTCCGACGCAACCTTGCCGAGGCCGCTGCTCAAGCGATGGCAGAGATCACCAGGACATAATGCCTGAGCTGGGCGGTGATTGGTGACAGGACCACGGCAAGTGCGTCGAACCAATCACCTCAAGCTGCAGGAGGGCCTCCAGCAAGAAGCGCCTACGCTGCGCTACTTCGGAATCTGCTCCGCTCGCTTGCGGGTGATTGCGGTATCTGCATCGTGAACGCCGATGCTGTTCCATCAGCAGTTCGATGTGGACCCGGATGAGCCGACGCGACTCCCTTCAGCTCGATCGCCCTGCAGAATCACGCCTCCATTTCGGCGAACCCGCCGAGCGAGCCCGCCAAGAGCAATGGTTCGACTTCAGGTATGACCACTTCTCGATCGACTCTAACTGGTTCGCCCCGAACGGGACCAGCCTCTTGTCTCTGCGCAACGTCTACGTGAAGTTCAAGTGAGGCGGTCTACGGCTCGCCTGCTTCGTCGCTCAACGGGATATTGAGGGCCCGGTCGAGCAGCGCGAGGTCGTCGCCCTGGTTCCACGTCGGGCGGCTGGCCGCTCGCTTCGTGGCCCAACGTTCCCGCCAGTAGCCACCGAAGTCCGCTTCGGACATCGACAGCGGTGCGCCGAAACTCCCACCTTTCATGCCACCCTCCAGATCGTCGGTGAAGCGATACAGGAACACCTGTCGCTTCATCCCATGCCGAAGGAGGCTCTTTGGTAGCTTCAGGTCCAGCAAGGCGCGTGTGATGTTCTGCCAGCGCACCTTCGGGCCATTGCCGTAGCCACCCTTGATGAACGTGCCGGATTCCTTCAGGTAGTCGGTGACCTGTTCGTAGAGGTGTTCGATGTGGAAGGTGCCGTAGCCCGCGGTGTACCCAATGGGCTGCGCCAGCAGGCGATCGTGGTACTTGAGCCGGTTGTACTGCGAGCTGCGCCCGAACGCACTCGTCGTGGTCACTGCCGCAAGTGGCTGCTGGATGCCTGCATTGCGCAGCTCGGTCTTCTTGCCGGCGTACTGCCGCCAGTAGACCTGACGGATGGTGTCGCTGCTGATCAGACCCGCGCACAACTTGCCGCCCAACAGATACGAGTAGGGTGGGATGGCCCCGACCGCGTAGGCATCCATCGTCGAGTTCACGAG
Organism: Rhizobacter sp. P1_G5; assembly: GCF_056405435.1. Classification (NCBI taxonomy): domain Bacteria; kingdom Pseudomonadati; phylum Pseudomonadota; class Betaproteobacteria; order Burkholderiales; family Sphaerotilaceae; genus Rhizobacter; species Rhizobacter sp. P1_G5. The sequence continues at coordinate 4,074 of NZ_JBFUCB010000499.1, forward strand.
GTCGAGCTTTCGGTCCTCGGGGTACTCGAACAACTGGTCGCGCACCGTCAGGTCAGCAGGCGGTGACTGCAAGCCAATGATGCCGATCACCGCCTCATGGAACTGGTCGTACACCACGAACCGCAATCGCCGGCCATAGCCCTTGTTGTAGGGCATCGACCAAAGCGCCCTGGTCACCTTGAAGAGCTCGGACCAAAGGCGTTCGTCCGCCAGGTGCAGCACCGGCTTGATCTTCGCTGGGTCGATCTGTTGGCCCGCCTTGAAGTGCGCCTTGTGCTTCAGGAACAGCCGGTGGGCCTCCTGTGCATTGAAGCCCGGCTGTTGACGCTTGGCCTCCAGGTGCAGCGCGCGAAGGTAGTCCTTGTCCCCGCTCGCGACGGCCTGGCGGAACGAGCGGGTCGCTGCTTGAAGCGCATGGCGCAACTCTGCCTTGGCGAGCTCTTGCTGCTGCGGCAGCGGGATCACGCGCGCGGCGGGCGAAGCCGCGACGGCTGCCTGCTTCTTTTGCGCGCTGGTCTCGGA
>NZ_JBFUCB010000500.1:0-4591 GCF_056405435.1 Rhizobacter sp. P1_G5
GACGACGACCTCGCGCGCGCCCGAATCGCGCAGCCGCTGCGCATCGGCCTCGGTCTGCGCCAGCACCAGCGTGATCGCCTCGACCGCCGGCCGCAGCACCGCGGCCAGCCGCTCGCCCTGGCGCCGGCTCTTCTCGCTCAGCCGCGCATTCGCCAGCACCATCGGGATGCCGCTGCCCTGCGCGCGCCGCAGCAGGTTCGGCCAGATCTCGGTCTCCATCAGCACGCCCACRCGCGGGCGGAACTGCTCGAAGAAGCGCTGCACGACACCCGGCGTGTCGTACGGCAGCCAGGCCTGCACATCGCCCTCGCGCAGCAGCGCCTCGCCGGCTTCGCGGCCGGTGGCCGTGCTGTGCGTCAGCAGCAGCCGCAGGCCCGGCCGCTCGGCACGCAGCGCATCGATCAGCGCCGCGGCAGCACGCGTCTCGCCGAGCGAGACCGCATGCACCCACACGTCGCCGAGCCAGCGCCCCTCGTGCAGGTCGCGGTGCTCGCGGTAGTCGCCCAGCCGCTCCAGCACCTTGTGCCGGTACAGCGGCTCGGCCCGGCCGCGCAGCCACAGCCGCAGCAGGTACACCGGCTTCAGCGACGCCAGCAGCAGCGAATAGGCATGCCGTGCGAGCGACTGCCGCCACGTCGCGGCCGGGACGTCGTGCAGGGGATCCACGGTGCCCGTCATCCCCGCGACGCGGCGCGCACGACCTGCCAGGTGGCCCACACCAGGTCGACCTCCGGCGTCGGCTCGCGCTCGACCGACACCTGGTGCCGGTGGCCATGCCCGATCTGCGGGCCGGTGCGCCACGCGGTCGGGAAGTTGTACAGCTGCACGTGCGGCAGCCCGAGCGCGACCGCGATGTGGCTCAGCCCGCTGTCGACGCCGATCACGCCCTGCGTCGCGCCCATGCGGTCGACCAGCGCATCGAGCGACATCGCCGGCCACACCTCGGCCTCGGCACCGAAGGCCTGCTGCAGGCGTTCTGCCCGTGCGAGCTCCACCGGTCCGGCATGCGGCAGCGCGATGCGCCAGCCGGCGCCGATGAAACGCCGGCCGAGATCGATCCAGTGCGACTCCGGCCACAGCTTGTCGTCTCGCGAGGTGCCGTGCACGAACACCAGCGTGCGTTTCGGCAGCGGCTGGGCATCGCAGCGCAGCCCGAATTGCGGCGACCCCTGCACCGTGTAGTTCAGCGCCATCGCGGCCAGCTTGCGCGAGCGGTCGAGCGCATGCACGTGCGGCTCCATCGCGAGCGGCTGGTCGATCAGCCAGCGCGCCGGCCGCTCGAAGCTGGAACCGTCGGTGCGGTTCGCCAGGCCGAAGCTCGGGCCATCGGCCATGCGGGCCACCAGGGCCGATTTGGTCAGGCCCTGCAGGTCGAGCACCGCGTCGTAGCGGTGCTGCGCCAGGTGCGCGCGGAAGGCGCGCCATTCGTCGCGCACCGTGCGCGTCCACCAGGCGCGCCGCCAACGGCGCTGCGCGCATTCGATCACCTCGCTCACGCCCTGCACGCGCCGCACCAGCGGCGCGAAGCCCGGCTCGACCACCCAGTCGACATGCGCGTTGCGGTAGACCGCCCGGATATCGTGGACGACGGGCATCGCATGCACCACGTCGCCGAGCGACGACAACTTGACGATCAGGACGCGCACGAAGACGGCACTGCGGGTCAATGCGCGGCAGCGGCGATCTGCGCGTCGGGCTTGGCCACGCGCAGCGCGGCCATGAAGTCGGCCTCGATGCGGTGCAGCGCCTCCTGCGTGTGCCCTTCGAAGCGCAGTACCAGCACCGGCGTGGTGTTCGACGAACGGATCAGCCCGAAGCCGTCTTCGTACTCGGCGCGCAGGCCGTCGATCGTGATGATCTCCTTCGCGCCGGGGAAGCGCGCGCCGTCGAGCAGCTTCTGCACGACGACCTTCGGCTCGCCTTCGGCGCAGGGCACGTTCAGCTCGGGCGTGCTGAAGCTGGTGGGCAGCGCGTTCAGCACCTGGCTCGGGTTGCGGCTGCGCGACAGGATCTCCAGCAGGCGCGCGGCGGTGTAGGTGGCGTCGTCGAAGCCGTACCAGCGCTCGCCGAAGAAGATGTGGCCGCTCATCTCGCCGGCCAGCGGCGCCTTCAGCTCCTTCATCTTCGCCTTCACGAGCGAATGGCCGGTCTTCCACATCAGCGGCTTGCCGCCGGCGGCGCGGATCGTCGGCGCGAGGCGCTGCGTGCACTTGACGTCGAAGATGATGGTGCCGCCGGGGTTGCGCGACAGCACGTCGGTCGCGAACAGCATCAGCTGGCGATCCGGGTAGATGATGTTGCCTTCCTTGGTGACGACGCCCAGCCGGTCGCCGTCGCCGTCGAACGCGAGGCCCAGTTCGGCATCGGTCTCCTTCACGGTGCGGATCAGGTCGGCCAGGTTCTCGGGCTTGCTCGGGTCCGGGTGGTGGTTCGGGAAATCGCCGTCGACCTCGGAGTACAGCTCGGTCACCTCGCAGCCGAGCGCGCGCAGGATGCCGGGCGCCGACGCACCGGGGATGCCGTTGCCGGAGTCGACGACGATCTTCATCGGGCGGCTCAGCTTGCAGTCGGCGACGATGCGGGCGCTGTACTCGGCCAGCACGTCCATCGTGCCGGTGCGGCCGGTGGCCACGGTGTAGTGCTCCGATTCCATGCGGATGCGCAGCGCCTGGATCTCGTCGCCGTAGATCGCGCGGCCGGCCAGCACCATCTTGAAGCCGTTGTAGTCCTTCGGGTTGTGGCTGCCGGTCACCTGGATGCCGCTGTTGCAGCCGTGCTTGCCGCGCGTGGCGGCCACGTAGTAGAGCATCGGCGTCGTCACGGCGCCGATGTCGACGACGTCGAGCCCGGTCGACGCGAGGCCGCGGATCAGCGCGGCGACGAGGCCCGGCCCCGACAGGCGGCCGTCGCGGCCCACGGCCACGGCCTTCTCACCCGCCTTCAGTGCCTCGCTGCCGAAGGCGCGGCCCAGGTGCTCCGCGAACGCTTCGTCGATCGTCTTGCCGACGATGCCGCGGATGTCATAGGCCTTGAAGTTGGACGCAGTCACTTGCATTCGGTTTCTCCTGGAGAGTGGCGGATTGTAGATAGCGTCTGACATGCAGCCTTCGGGCCAGCGCGGGCTCGCAGCCCGGCCCGCGACATGTCCGAAAACGGCGAGTCATGCGGCGCGAGGGTGCGATGATCACGCCATGCCTACCTTCGACTCCGATGCCGCCTATCTGGCCATCAAGGCCCGCGACGCCCGCTTCGACGGCCGCTGGTTCGTCGGCGTCACGTCGACCGGCATTTATTGCCGACCGATTTGCCGCGTGCGCACGCCGCGCCGCGAGAACTGCGTGTTCTTCGACACGCCGGCCCAGGCCGAGGCAGCCCGCTTCCGCCCGTGCATGAAGTGCCGACCTGAAGTGGCGCCGGGGCCGGGGCTGGCGTGGACGGTGATGGACGCATCGCGCACGCTGGCCCGCCAGGCGGCGCACTGGCTCGACCACGCCGCGGCCGAGGAAGAAACGCCGTCGATCGCCGCGCTGGCCGCGCACCTGGGCGTCAGCGACCGCCACCTGCGCCGCATCTTCGCGGCCGAGCATGGCGTGACGCCGCTGCAGTACGTGCAGACGCGCCGCCTGCTGCTGGCCAAGCAGTTGCTGACCGACACGCGGCTGCCGATCGCGCAGGTCGCGCTGGCCAGCGGCTTTCGCAGCCTGCGGCGCTTCAACGCGGCCTTCGCCGACAGCTACCGCATGAGCCCGACGCGACTGCGCGGCGATGCAGCCGGCGAGTCGGTGTCGCCGGACGACGGCGTGACCGTCTCGCTCGGTTTCCGCTCCCCGTACGACACGGCGGCGATGCTGCGCTTCCTGACCGCCCGCGCGATACCGGGCGCCGAGGCGGTGGAAGCCGCCCGCGTGCGCCGCAGCGTGCGCGCCGGCGTGCTCGGCCCCGAGGCCGGCTGGCTCGAGGCCGCCTTCATCGACGCGACACCGACGCGCCCGGCCAGCCTGCGGCTGCGCTACGCGCCGGCGCTCGCGCCGCACAGCGGCCGGGTCGTGATGGCGGTGCGGCGCTGGCTCGACCTCGATGCCTCGCCACAGACCATCGACGACGTGCTGCGCGACCTGCCCGGCGCGCCCGGCCTGCGGCTGCCGGGCAGCATCGACGCGTTCGAGATGGCGGTGCGCGCAGTGCTCGGCCAGCAGGTCACGGTGGCCGCGGCGCGCACGCTGGCGCGGCGGCTGATCGAGCGCTTCGGCGAGCCGGTCGCGACGCCGTGGGATGACGTGGCGCGCTGCTTCCCGTCACCGGCCGCGCTCGCTGGAGCACCGTTGGAGCGCATCGCCGAGCTCGGCATCATCCGCAGCCGCGTCGGCGCGATCCAGGCGCTCGCCAACGCCTGGCCCGAGCTGACCCGGCTGCTCGCGCTGCCCCACCAGCCCGAGGCGCTGATGAGCGCACTGGCCGAGCTGCCCGGCATCGGCCCGTGGACGGCGCACTACCTCGCGATGCGCGCGCTCGGCTGGCCCGATGCCTTCCCGCCGAAGGACGTGGCGGTGCTGAACGCGATGAAGGCCCTGTTCGGCACGCAGAACCAGCG
>NZ_JBFUCB010000501.1:0-4573 GCF_056405435.1 Rhizobacter sp. P1_G5
GCCGTGACCGGTGAGAAGGTCGACTACAAGAGCGCGACCGTCAAGGCCACGCCGCTCGAAGTGCCGCCCGACCTGACGCAGCTGCAGAACGACTCGCGCTACAACGTGCAGAGCGGCGGCACCATCAGCGCCACCACGTTCCAGAATCCGCAGGCCGCCGGCAGCGCGGCTCCCGCGGCCGGCCCGGCGACGCAGACCGTGGCGCCGAACACCCTCGGCCAGGCCCGCCTGGAACGCCAGGGCGACCAGCGCTGGGTCGTCACCACGCAGACACCCGAACAGGTGTGGCCGCAGCTGCAGGCCTTCTGGAAAGAGCGCGGCCTGACGATCTCGGTCGACCAGCCCGAAGCCGGCGTGATGGAGACCGAGTGGGCCGAGAACCGCGCCCGGCTGCCGGACGACCTGATCCGCCGCACGCTGGGCCGCGTGATCGACGGCCTGTACTCCACCGGCGAACGCGACAAGTACCGCACCCGCGTCGAGCGCAGCGCCAACGGCACCGAGATCCACATCGCCCACCGCGGGCTGCGCGAGGTCTACGTCGGCCAGCAGAAGGAATCGACGAGCTGGGAACCGCGCCCGAGCGAGCCCGAACTCGAAGGCGAGATGCTGACTCGCCTGCTCGTGAAGCTCGGCGCGAAGGACGAGCAGGCCAAGCTCGCGTCGCAGCAGGCCGCGTCGGCGCCCGCCGCCGCCACGCCGCATGCCCGCGCCATCGAAGGCCAGGCGGCAGCGTCGCTGCAGGTCGACGATGCGTTCGACCGCGCCTGGCGCCGCGTCGGCCTCGCACTCGACCGCAGCGGCTTCACCGTCGAAGACCGCGACCGCACGCAGGGCGTCTACTTCGTCCGCTATGTCGACCCGGCGATGGCCGGCAAGGAAGAGCCCGGCTTCTTCAGCCGCCTGTTCGGCACCGGCGAGAAGGGCAACTTCGCACCGGTGAAGTACCGCGTGCGCGTGGTCGGCCAGGGCGACGTGAGCCTGGTGTCGGTGCTCGACAGCAAGGGCGAGCCGGAGAACGGCGACGCCGGCAAGCGCATCGTCGGCCTGCTGGTGGACGAGCTGAAGTAAGCGCCGGGGAGCGATCCGCATGCTGCGCTTCTGCAGCCTCGGCAGCGGCAGCACCGGCAACGCGACGCTGGTCGAGGCCGGCAGCGGAAGCACCGTCACGCGGCTGCTGATCGACTGCGGCTTCTCGCTGCGCGAACTGACGCTGCGGCTGTCGCGCACCGGCCTCGCCGTCGACGACATCGATGCGGTGTTCGTGACCCACGAGCACGGCGACCACGTCGGCTGCGCATTGACGCTCGCGCGCCGTCACCGCGTGCCGTTGTGGACGAGCCTGGGCACCTGGCGCGCGATCGGCGATCCGTCGGCGGAAGAATGGCTGAACGTCGCGCGCGACGGCGAAGCCATCACCGTCGGCGACCTGCAGCTGCGGCCCTACACCGTGCCGCACGATGCCAACGAGCCACTGCAGCTGCGCCTGACCGATGGCGATGCCTGCCTGGGCGTGCTGACCGACACCGGCTCGTCGACGGCGCACGTCATCGCGCACCTGCAAGGCTGCGATGCGCTGCTGCTGGAATGCAACCACGACGTGCAGATGCTCGCGAACTCGAGCTACCCGGCCTCGCTGAAGCGGCGCGTCGGCGGGCGGCTCGGGCACCTGTCGAACGAGAGCGCGGCCGAGATCCTCGCGGCCTGCCACCATGCCGGGCTGCGCCACCTGGTGGCCGCGCACCTGAGCCGGCAGAACAACCGGCCCGAGCTGGCCGTTCAAGCGTTGCTTGGCGTGACGGGCGGCAACGCGGACGACATCATCGTGGCCGATCCGGCGCTGGGATTCGAATGGCTCTCACTGCGCTGACTTTTACGCTGAGAAGTACAGGCGAAAAAAAGCCGCCCGAAGGCGGCTTTCTCACATCGCCGAAGCGATTTACTTGACAGCCGAAGCGGCGGCCGAAGCAGCGCCGGCAGCAGCCGAAGCAGCGTCCGTGGCAGCCGAAGCGGCCATTGCAGCGCCCGAAGCAGCGGCGTCAGCCACCGGAGCGGGAGCCGGAGCCGGCGTGGCGGCCGGAGCAGCCGGAGCGGCCTCTTCCGGCTTCTTGCCGCAAGCGGCCAGAGCAACAGCAGCAACCAGGGAAGCCAACAGAAGCGACTTTTTCATACTTATCCTCAATGAAAGGTTCAGACAATTACCGGTAATTGTGGGAACCCTCCGATCAATCGATACACGGCAGATCCCCAACGGACTCAGACCTACGAAAGCTCGAGCGTTTCGTAGGTCCAGCCCATGATTATACGCAGACCCAGTGCATACCCTATAGGCCCAGGGTTGTCGCAGGAAAGGCCTCGACGGAGCGTTGCAAAAGTGCATCAAGGTGTTCGCGCGTGCGCACCGCATCGCCCTCGTCGGTGGACCAGCTCGCGCGGTACTGCGCCGGATTCAGCAGCCGCAGCGTGACCAGGCCCGGGGCCAGCAGCACGGTCGGGACATCGCGCTCGTCATCGCTGTCGGGCGAGCGGCATTCGACGATGTGCGACCACTGCCGGCGCCATTGCGCGAAGCGCGCGTGGCGCCGCGACATCTCGTCGAAATGCCCGCCCAGCATCGTCAGCTTGCGGTGCGCGAAGGCCCAGCGCGTCAGGTGATCGAGCACCGCCTGCTCGCCGAGCGGCCAGTCGGCGAAGTCGGGATCGCTCAGCAGCAGCTCGCGACAGCCCTGCTCCGCCGCGAGCGCGAAGCCCTCGCGCAGGGCCTGCAGGAAATCGCTGCGCGACGTGATGATGCGGGGCGTACCGGTCTCGTCCATCTTTTCACTCCTTGTGCAGCGGGCGCACCCAGCCCGCCTGCGCCCATTGGTCGAGCAATCCGAAGGCATCGTCGCTCAGCCGCGCGACATCGGCAAGTGCCAGGCTGCGGCCGTCCGCCAGCAGGCGCATCAACCGCGCGTCGCGGCCGGCCGCGCGAAACGAATCGCCGTTGATGAACACATGCCGATCGTCATACATCATCCGCGTGCGGCGGTCCAGGCGCACCGCCTGCGGCGCCTCGAGCGGCTCGCCGGCATCGAACCACACCGTCGGCTTCGGCTCGCTCAGCAACTCGCCGAGCGCGCAGGCGAGCGCTGCCGGGTCGCGCAGCAGCCGCTGCACCGCATCGGCCGCGAACGCCTGCAGCCGCTCGGGCACGCGGCCCGGCGCCTCGGTGGCCGGCTGCGACGGGTCGCGGTACAGCGGGTCCTCGGCATCGGGGTCGACCGCCTCGATCACGCGCTGCAGCACCTCGGTCGCGAGCTCGTCGCGGCCGGCCGCGCGAAAGCCGATCGAGCAGGTCATGCACTCGCCCTCGGCGACGCCGTCGTGGCCCCAGCCGGGCGGCAGGTACAGCATGTCGCCGGGCTCGAGCAGCCACTCCTGGTCGGGCACGAAGCGGCTCAGGATCTTCAGCGGCACGCCGGGCTCGAGCGACGCATCGTCGACCGGACCGATGCGCCAGCGCCGCTTGCCCTGCACCTGCAGCAGGAACACGTCGTAGGAATCGACGTGCGGGCCGACGCCGCCGCCGTCGCTCGCCCACGAGACCATCAGGTCGTCGAGCCGCGCGTCGGGCACGAAGCGGAACCACGACAGCAACTCGCGCGCGGCATCGAGGTGCAGGTCCAGCCCCTGCACCAGCAGGGTCCAGCCGGCGCGCGACACCGGCGGCAGCGCACGCCGCGGCAGCGGGCCGCGCTTCATCGTCCAGCCGCGGCTGCCGTGCACGATCAGGCGCGATTCGACATCCTCGCGCGAGGCCAGCTCGAACAGCTGTGCGCGCGGCGCGATCGGCGCGATGCCGGGCACGGCCTGGCGGATCAGCAGCGGCTTCTTCTGCCAGTGGCGGCGCATGAAGGCGGTGGGCGACAGGCCGCCGAGCAGGGTGTCGGGCCGGGTGGCGAGACCGGGCGTAGAGCCGGGCGTAGAGGGGTGGGAGATCGGTGCGGGCATCGCAGGATTGTGCGATGACTGTGCGATCATCCTTCGATGCTCATCACCAACCCCTGCGTCGTCGCCCTCACGTGGCGATTGGAAGACGCCCAAGGCCAGCTGATCGACGAACTCGACGCGCCCGTCGAGTTCTTCGTCGGTGGCGACGACCTGCTCGCCAAGGTCGAAGAAGCGCTGATCAACCAGGAGACCGGCTTCGAAGCCAGGCTCCACCTCGAACCCGAACAGGCCTTCGGCGACTACCAGCCCGACCTGGTCTTCTTCGAGGCACGCTCGATCTTCCCGGAACAGGTCGATGTCGGCATGCAGTTCGACGGGCCGCCCGAAGGCGCCGTCACCGAAGGCCTGCGGCCTGACGCGGTCTACACCGTGACCGAGGTCTACCCGACCCACGTGGTGCTCGACGGCAACCACCCGCTGGCCGGCATCGCGCTGCGGCTCGACCTGAAGGTGCGCGACGTGCGCGAGGCCACCGAGGAAGAGATCGAGGCCGGCAGCGTCGACTCGCCGGCCCTGAGCATCATGACGACGGCGCCGTCGAATTCACACCTGCACTAGGCTCAGGCCTGTGCGGCGCCTT
>NZ_JBFUCB010000502.1:0-4566 GCF_056405435.1 Rhizobacter sp. P1_G5
GTGTTCGGCTCGCTGACCGGCCAGGTCATTGCCGCGGTGACGGTGCGCCGCGGCTTCGACCTGCGGCGCCTGCTGCCCTTCGTGCTGGGCGGCCTGGCCGGCATTCCGATCGGCGTGGCGATCCTGCCGCGGCTCGACATCCTGATGTTCAAGGCGGTGCTGGGCACGCTGCTCGTGCTGTGGTGTCCGGCGATGCTGCTGGCCGGCAGCCTCCCGAAGATCCGGGCCGGCGGCAGGGTGGCCGATGCCGTCGCCGGCGGCCTCGGCGGCGTGATGGGCGGCATCGGCGGATTCACCGGCACGATCCCCACGCTGTGGTGCACGCTGCGCGGCTTCGCGAAGGACGAACAGCGCGCCATCATCCAGAACTTCAACCTCGCGGCGCTGGCGGTCACGATGACCGTCTACGTGGCCAAGGGCATCGTCACGCGCGACATGCTGCCGATGTTCGCGATCGTCGCGCCGGCGATGCTGGTGCCCACGCTGCTGGGCGCGCGGCTGTACATCGGCATTTCCGAGGCGACATTCCGCAAGGTCGTGCTGGGCCTGCTGACGGCGTCGGGCGTGGCGCTGCTGTGGGCGTCGCTGCCTGCCCTCATCGCGAGATGAGCGGGCCGGCGGCTGGCGCGACAATCCGCCGATGACCTCCACCGCCCTCGACGCCTTCATCGCCCAAGCATCGGCCCGCAGCGGCCGCCAGCCCGACCCGGCCGATTGCGTGCTCGCACTGGCGCCGCTGATGCTCGAGCTGATCGATCATGCCGGCAGCTTCCTGGAGCCGCAGCACTACCGCAGCAACGCGTCGGGCTACACCCGCAACCTGATCTACGACGCGCCGGATGCGAGCCTGTCGCTGTACTCGATCGTCTGGCTGCCGGGCCAATGGACGCCGGTGCACGACCACGGCAGCTGGGGCGTCGTCGGCGTCGTCGAGGGCGTGCTGGAAGAGCGCAGCTACGTGCGGCTGTCGCCCGACCGCGGCGCCGACGAAGACATCGACCTCGCGCGCGGCGGCACGATCCTGCTGAGCCACGGGGCCGTCACGAGCTTCGTGCCGAACCCGGACCACATCCACGTCACCGGCGTGCCGGCCGAGCGGCCGCGTGCGGTCAGCCTGCACCTCTACGGGCGCACGATGAACGACTTCAACATCTACGACGTCGCCGCGCGCTCGCGCCGGCGCATCAAGGTGGCGCACAACGAGAGTTGAACGCGCGCGCCGAGGGCCGTCACGGCAGGTCGACGATCTCCACCCAGTTCGGGTTCTTGCCGACCGGCAGCCGCGTGGCCTCGCCGAGCGCGCCGGTGCGCGGGTCGATCGCATGCACCGACACCGAATGCGACTCCTGCCCGGCCGCGATCAGGAAGCGGCCCGATGAATCGATCGCGAAGCCGCGCGGCGTCTTCTCGGTCGGCGTGCTGCCAGCCGGCTCCAGCTTGCCCGTCTCGGCATCCACCTTGAAGCGCGCGATCGTGCTCGACGTGCGCTCCGACGCATAGAGCTGCCGGCCGTCCGGGCTCAGGTGAAGGTCGGCGGCCCACGRCTTGCCGGTGAAACCCTCCGGCAGCGTGGTCGTGCGCTGCAGTTCGCGCAGCGTGCCGCGGCCGGCATCCCACGCGAAGACGTACAGCGACGCATCCACCTCGTTGAGCAGGTACAGGTGCTTCTGCGCCTTGTCCCAGACGAAATGGCGGGCGCCGGATTTGGGTGCTGCCTGCACGATCGCCGGATCGTTCGGCGTCAGCTGCCCCTTGGCCGCATCGAAGCGCCAGACCGACAGGTTGTCGCCGCCGAGGCTGGTGGCCAGCACGAAGCGGTTGCTCGCGTCGGCATGGATCGCATGCGCGTTCGGCGCCGTCGGGATCAGTTGCTGGATGGCCCCGACCACGCCGTTGCCGTCGATGCTGTTGACGGTGATCTTGTGCCCCGGGTACGAGGCCGCGAACAGCCATTTGCCGCTGGCGTCGACGTCGATGTTGGCCATGCTGTCGGCCAGCGGCGCCTCGCCCAGCTTCTTGAGGCGGCCACCGGCCGGGTCGATCGCGAAGCTCACCACGCGGAACGGCTGCGAGCGCAGCGCGGCGTAGAGAAAGCGCTTGTCGGGGCTCACCGCGAGCGGCATCACCGTGCCGCCGACGGCGAGCGTCTCGACCGGGCTCAGCCGGCCGGTGCTGCGGTCGAAGGCCAGCACCGACAGCTCCTGGCTGTCGGCGTTGGAGACGTACACGAAGGTGCCGGCCATCGCGGGGAGGGCGGCGGCGAGCAGCCCGCCGGCCACGATCGCCGCACGCAGCGGCGTTCCGAAGTGCAGATCCAAGTTTGTCTCCTCAGTACGCCGCGATGTGGCGGTCTGTGTGGCCAGTGGCAGCTCAGTTGCAACCCAGCCCGGCCAGCGCCTTGCCTGCACCCGCCACCGCGGGCAGCTTCTGCTTCACGCAGGCCGGGTCGTGCAGAGTGTAGGTGTACGGAATGCCGACCGGGAACGTGCTGGTGCTGACCCAGTCGGTCGCGTCGCGCGACGGCGACGACTCGCTGGCCACCCAGGTGATGCCGTAGCGGCTGAAATCGGCCGGGCTCTTCACGTTGTTGTTGCGCAGCTCCCACCAGCCGATGGTCGAGCTGTCGCGCGAGGTCACCGGGTTCTGCGCGTTCTCGAACCAGTTGCCCTCGATCAGCGAGAAGCCGCCCATGCGGATGTTGGCGCCCGAGGTGTGCACGCCGCTGTACAGGTTGTTGTACAGGTGGGTGTAGCCACCGCGTTGCAGCGGCAGCCGCGACTTCACGTTCTCGTAGAAGTTGTGGTGGTAGGTGATGAAGCGGTCGCTGGAATCGCTGTCGCTGGAGCCGATCAGCCCGACCTTCTGGTGGTCGTGGATGTGGTTGTACGAGTAGGTGATGTGGTGCGCGCCGGCCTTGTTGTCGACCAGCCCGTCGAACTCCATGTCGCCGGCGCCCGCGCACTCCTTGATGCTGCTGAACAGCGTGTTGTGGTCGACCCAGATGTAGCCGGGGGACTTGCCGCCCTGGCCCTCGATGCCGATCGCGTCGATCGAGCCCGGCAGCAGGCCGATCGTCATGTTGCGGATGATGACGTTCGTCGCGCCGCCCTTGATCGCCAGGCCGAAGTTCGCGGCCGAGCCGTCGGCCCCTTCGATCGTCACGTTGCTCTTGTTCTTGACCTCGACGATGGCGCCGGCCGGCTTCGTGCGCTGCGCGCAGGAGTCGGTGATCGACGCGAAGTCGAAGCTGCCGGTGTAGCGGATCACGAGGCCGGCCGAGCCGGTGTAGGCATCGATCGCTGCCTGCATCGCGGCCGCGGTGCTCACCGTCACGGCTGCGGCCTTGCCGCCGCCGGTCACGGTGCCGGCGAAGCCGGCGGTCAGGCCGCTCGGCGCGGGGGCCGGTGCGGGTGCGGGAGCCGGGGCCGGGGCGGGTGCCGGCGAAGGGGCGGGTGCAGGGGCCGGTGCGGGCGCGGGCGAAGGTGCCGGAGCAGGCGCGGGCGCCGGTGCAGCCACCGGTCCGACCGCGCACTTCTCCTTCTTGCCCGCGTTCGGATCCACGCCGCCGAAGGTCGCGCCGGTGCAGGCCACGGTGCCCGACAGCGTCTTCACGACCCACTTGTTCTTCACGCCGAACGACACCTGGCGGGCCGTCGTCCCGATCTTGCAGCTCTTGCCTTCGTCGGCGCACTTCGAGAAGCCGGCCGGCCAGTCGATGGCGAAGGCGGGCGTGGCGGCGGCGCAGGCGATGGCGACCAGGGTCAGTCGCAGCGGGGTCATTCTGGTTGTCATGGGGAGCTCATTCGCAGTTTGAATGGGCCGCAGGCTACCGCGGGACCCCTGTGATGAAGCGCGTTCCCAATACTCTGAAACACTGCTTGCAGCGGCGAGAGGTGCATGCCCGAGCCATCGCCGAGCCATGACCGCGCCGTGACCGGGACGCGGGCGTTGCCTCAGGGGCTCCAGAGGACGACGCGGTGCTTGCCGGCCCGCTTGGCGACGTACATCGCCTGGTCGGCGCGGGCCGTCAGCGCGTCGCCATCGTCGCCGTGTTCGGGCCCGATCGCGACGCCGATGCTCGCGCCCACCGTCACCACCTCGCCGCGGGCCAGGTGGATCGGCAGCTCGATCGCCTGCAGCACCCGCTGCAGCACGCGTTCCACCTCGCGCGCATCCTGGATGTTGCTGAGGATCAGCGCGAACTCGTCGCCGCCGAAACGGGCCACCACGTCGTTGGTGCGGATGCAGCCGAGCAGCCGCTTCGCGACCTCGCGCAGCACGGCGTCGCCGGCGTCATGTCCGTGGGCGTCGTTGACGGCCTTGAAGCCGTCCAGGTCGAGCCAGCTCACGGCCGTCAGCTGCCGGCGCCGCTGCGCATCGGCCAGGATGTAGAGCAGCCTTTCGGCGAACAGCATGCGGTTCGGCAGCCCGGTCAACGGGTCGTGCAGCGCAAGGTGGCGGGCGTGCGCCTCGCTGTCCTTCAGCGCGGTGATGTCGGTCATCGACCACAGCGATTCGTCGGCCGACACCGCCGCGCCGCTCAGGTCGATCCAGATCGCATGGCCC
>NZ_JBFUCB010000503.1:0-4562 GCF_056405435.1 Rhizobacter sp. P1_G5
GCACCACGCAGCGCTTGCCGGCGGCCTGGGCCTGGCGGATGTCCTCGGCCACGGCCGCCAGGCCGCCGATCGCGCGGCGCTCGGCCTCGGGCTGGATGCGCGATTCCAGCAGCGCCAGCGTGCGCTTCGCGCCGATCACCAGGTCGGCATCGGCCAGTGCCTGCAGGGCCGGAGCGCCCAGGCTCGCGGCGCCGTCGTCGAGCACGCCGACGATGCGGCAGCGCGGCGGGCGCAAGTGGGAGGCGTGTGTCGAATCATTCATGGGAAGTCGCCTCAGCGAGTTTCTTGCCGTCGAAATCGCAGACCAGCACGTCGAGCCGGAAGCGGTTCGGGTAGCGCCCCATCACCGTGCTGACGACCTTGCGCGCCAGTGCGGTGTGGAAGGCATCGATCAGGCCCAGCGCCGCCATGCGCTCGGCGGCGAAGCGCGCGGTCTCGGCCGCGGCGATCGCGGCGCATTCGTCGGGCGGTGCGCCGATGCTGGCGGCGATCGCGGCCAGCAGGTCGGTGTCGACCTCGGCGCGGTTCGCGTGCGTGATGGTCTCGCCCTGCGCGATCTTCGTCAGCTTGCCGACCATGCCGCCGATCACGACGCGGCGCAGCTTCGCCTTCATCGCGGCGTCGAGCGCATAGCGCAGGAAGTCGCCCATCTGCACGAAGCAGGCCTCCGGCAGGCCGGGCAGTTCGGCGATCGCGAATTTCTCGGTGCGCCCGCCGGTGGTCAGCACGACGGTGTCCGACCCCGTGGTGGCCGCGACCTCGACGCCCTGCACCACGCTCGCGCGATAGGCGGCCGTGCTGTAGGGCTTGACGATGCCGGTGGTGCCGAGGATCGAGATGCCGCCGAGGATGCCGAGCCGCGCGTTCAGCGTCTTCTTCGCCATCTCCAGGCCCTGCGGCACCGAGATCGTGACCTGCAGGCCGTCGCTCGCGAGCAGCGCGCTGCCGGCCTCGCGCACGTTCTCCTCGATGTTGCGGCGCGGCACCGGGTTGATCGCCGGCCCGCCGACCGCGAGGCCGAGGCCGGCCATCGTCACGGTGCCGACACCGAAGCCGCCGAGCAGCACCACCTCGCCGGCCGCGCCGGGCAGGCGCAGCACGTCGGCGGTCAGGTGGGCCTTGTCGGTGCAGTCGGGGTCGTCGCCGGCGTCCTTGATCACCATCGCATGCGCGGCGCTGCCGTCGCACTGGCCGTCGTTCACGTCGAAGCGCACGCGCTGGCCGTTCGGCAGCAGCGCCTCGACCGACGGCGGCACCGCGCCGTCGACCAGGCCGAGGACCGCCGCGCGCGCGGCCGCAGCCGAGCACGCACCGGTCGTGAAACCGGTGCGGGTGCCGCGCTTGACGGTCTTCTCCATCATGTCTGTGCGGCCTCCGCCAGGCTCAGCAGCGCGTGGATCGCGGCCACCACCAGCGTCGAGCCGCCCTTGCGGCCGCGGATCACGATCCACGGCACCTCGTCGACCTGCGACATCAGCTCCTTCGACTCGGCCGCCGACACGAAGCCGACCGGCATGCCGACGACCAGTGCCGGCTTCGCGCCTTCGTCGCGGATCAGCCGCACCAGCTCGATCAGCGCGGTCGGCGCATTGCCG
Source organism: Rhizobacter sp. P1_G5 (assembly GCF_056405435.1). Classification (NCBI taxonomy): domain Bacteria; kingdom Pseudomonadati; phylum Pseudomonadota; class Betaproteobacteria; order Burkholderiales; family Sphaerotilaceae; genus Rhizobacter; species Rhizobacter sp. P1_G5. Next base: position 1,596 of record NZ_JBFUCB010000503.1, read on the forward strand.
ATGCCGACGACCGCGTCATCGAGCAGCCCGAGCCGGTGCGCCTTGCGCATCGCCTGCACCGCGCGCGTCGTGTCGTCGGCCCTGGCCTGCGCGATCACGTCGGCATCGGCGATGAACTGGTGYGTGCGCATGCCGAAGTGCGCGAGCCGCGGCGCCGACAGGCCGACGCAGATCATCTCGACGTCGGCCACCACGCGCGAGCGGCCGGACAGGATCGCGTGAAGGCCGGCCGTCACCGCGCGCGGGTGGAAGGCGGTGAGGCCGTTGAAGTCGAAATCGGCGTTCGCATGGATCATGCGGCGCACGATCGGCCACTGGTGCGGCGCGTAGTCGTGCGGGCCGACCTCGCGGTCGATCACCGCGAAGCTGTCGTGCTCGATCGCCTGGCCGGCGCGCGTGAGCTGCTCAGTGACCGTGTTGGGCGTGGTCATGCTCATGCGCGTGGTCGTGATCGTGGGGATGGTGATGGTCGTGGGCATGCTCGTGCCCATGCGGCTCGTGGTCGTGCTGGTGCGCCTCCCACAGCGCCGCCTCCGCGCTGACCGGCACCGCATGCAGCGTGCCCTGCAGCAGTGCCTCGACGCGCTGCGCCAGCAGCCCGGCGATCTCCGGCTCGAAGCCGAAGTGGGTGCCGAGCGCGAAGCGCACCTGCGGGTACTGCATGCGCAGGTGCTCCACCTGCCGCCCGATGCGCTGGATCAGCGTGCCGGTGAACAGGTAGTACGGCAGCACGATGACCTGGCGCATGCCGAGCTGCACCTGGCGCTGCACGACGCGCTCCAGCCGCGGCCAGGCGATGCCGGTGAAGGCCAGGTCGACCAGCTCGTGGTCGCCTTCCTCGAACAGCCAGCGCGTCATGCGCGCCATCTCGCCGTTCGCCTCCTTGTTCGACGCGCCGCGGCCCAGCAGCACGACGCCGGTGCCGGTCGGGTCGGGCACGTCCAGCTGCTGCATGCACTGCTTCAGCTGGCGGCGCAGGATCGCGAGCACCGGCTCGCTGACACCCAGGTGCGGCGCGTAGTCGAAGCGCACGCCGGGGTGGCGCAGCCGGGCGCGCGCGATGTGCGACGGGATCTCGACGTTGACGTGGCCGGCCGCGTTCAGGATCAGCGGCACGACGATCACGCGCTCCGAGCCGGCCGCCGCGAGGTCCAGCCCGTCCTCGACCTCGACCTCGGCGAACTCGATGAAGCWCAGCTCGGTGCGCCAGTGCGGGTGGCGCGCGCGCCAGAGCGCGGCGAACTGCTCGATCTCGTCGTTGCCGCTCTTCTCGCGCGAGCCGTGGCCGACCAGCAGGATGGTGTCTTTCATGGGGCGGTCGCTTTCCGGAAGCGGTGGGTGAATGCGGCGTCGTACAGCTTCGACTTGGTGAGCTCGGCCCAGCCGCGCGCGCCGAGCGCGGGGCTCGCGATGACCATCGCCTGGCTGACGATGCCGGCCTCGCGGCACTGCTGCTTGATGGTGGCCAGCGTGCCGCGCACGATGCGTTCCTCGCCGGGCCAGCTCGCCTTGTGCACGACCAGCATCGGCGCGTCTTCGGCCCAGCCGGCCTCGCGCAGGCCGGCTTCGATGCGGTGCAGCAGCGTGATCGACAGGAAGATGCACAGCGTGCAGCGGTGCGCCGCCAGCTCGGCCAGCGATTCGCCCGGCGGCATCGGCGTGCGGCCTTCGACGCGCGTGAAGATCACCGTCTGCGTGACCTCGGGCAGCGTGAAGCTCTCGACCGCTGCGGCCGCCGAGGCCATCGCCGACGACACGCCCGGCACCACCGCGATCGGGATGCCGGCCGCGTCGAGCGGCTGCACCAGCTCGATCAGCGTGCCGTACAGCGCCGGGTCGCCGGTCTGCAGCCGCACGACGGTGTCGCAGCGCGCGGCCTGCCCGGTCAGCCACGCGACCATCTGCCCGAGCGTCATGTCCTTGCTGTCGGCGATCGCGCAGCCGGGCGGCGCCCAGCGCGTGGCGGCCTCGTTGACCAGCGAGCCGGCGAACAGGATCGCGCCGGCACGCTCGATCAACGCGCGGCCCTTGACGGTGATCAGCTCGGGGTCGCCGGGGCCGGCGCCGACGAACCAGACGCGGCCTGGGGGCGTGCTCATCGCGTGAACAGGCGTGCGACGGCCTGCGGGTTGGACGGGAAGTAGGCGTGGAAGTACGAGGCCGTCAGCCGGCCGCTGCGGTACACCGCTTCGCCGCGCCGGCCGGCGCGCATCGGCTGCGTGGTGCACAGCGGGGCCATCGGCGATTCCAGTCGCGAGTAGTGGAAGCTGTGGCCGCGCAACGTGCCCTCGGGCAGCCCGGCCTCGTGCAGCCCGATGCTGGCCAGGCGCGTCTGCATCGCGGCGTGGCCCGGCAGCAGCCCGGCCATCGCGGCGCGGCGGCCCTGCAAGTCGGTCAGCGCCTGCAGCAGCAGCAACAGCCCGCCGCACTCGGCCAGCATCGGGGTGCCGGCGGCGTGCAGCTCGCGCAGCGCCTCGTGCATGAAGCGGTTGGCGGCCAGCGCATCGAGGTGCAGCTCCGGGTAGCCGCCCGGCAGCCAGACCGCATCGCAGGGCGGCGGCGCGGTGTCGTGCAGCGGCGAGAAGAACGCGAGGCTCGCGCCCATCGCCTGCAGCAGCGCGAGGTTGGCGGTGTAGAGGAACGAGAACGCGGTGTCGCGCGCCACCGCGATGCGCACGCCGCGCAGCAGCGGCTCGGCAGGCACTGCGCTGCCGGGCTCGAAGCTGACCGCGGGCGGCAGCTCGCCGGCCTCGGGGCCGAGCRCGTCGGCGGCGCGGTCGAGGCGGGCGTCGAGGTCATCGAGCTCGGCCGCCTGCACCAGGCCGAGGTGGCGTTCGGGCAGCGCGATCTGCTCGTCGCGCGGCAACGCGCCCCACCAGCGCATCGAGGCGGGCAGGCTCTCGCGCAGCAGCGCGGCGTGGCTGTCGCCGGCGACGCGGTTGGCGAGCACGCCGGCCAGCGTCAGGC
>NZ_JBFUCB010000504.1:0-4542 GCF_056405435.1 Rhizobacter sp. P1_G5
GCATGCCGCCGCCGATCGTGYCGAAGCGGAAGTCCACCGGCATCCCCTTGCTGGCGGAGAGCGTCATCGTGTTGATGCCGAGCAGCCAGCGCCGCCCGCCGATCTCGGCATACGCGGGGCCGCCGGAGTCACCCGGGGCCACGCCGGTCTCGATGGCATTGCCGAGGCTCGACTCCCCCAGCGGTCCGTTGCCCCAGGGGCCGTCGAAGTCGTACAGGAAGAAGAGGCTGCGGCGGCCCGAGCCGTCGATGCTCTGGCGCACCGCGTCGAGCACGTTGCGGCCGACGCGCTTGACGGCGGCCGAGCGTGGCCCGCCGGGGCCGGTGTCGCCGGTGCCGCCGGCGCCGTAGCCGACCAGTGTCAGCACCTGTTGCGCCGGCGGTGCGTCGCGGTAGATCGGCAGGATCCCGACGCCCTCGGGCACCGGGCTCGCGAGCGTGATCAGCGACAGGTCGTCGTACGGGAACGAGGCACCGGGGAAGGGGGTGACGGCGGTCGCACCGATCTGCACCGGGGTCGCCTGGTGGTTCAGCTGCACGGTGAGGGTGCCGGGCGTCGCGCTGCCTGTCACGTGCGAGGCCGTCAGCACGAAGCGCGCTGCGACGACCACGCCCGAGAAGATGCCGCTCGGCGTCAGCACCGCGACCGCGGAGGTCCACGGCGACGACGGCGTGTTCGCGTCGATGCGCGCGTCGGGCGAATCGGGTGCGGTACCGGCCATCAGGGCGCGGGCCGGTGCGCCGAGTGCCAGGCACGACGACGCGGTGAGCAGTTGGCGTCGGGCGGGATTCATGGTTCGCCATGCTGCGCCAGTTCGTCGACCAGGATGCCCAGGGCCCGTCGATCGAGGGCCTGCAGCGCGGCGCGCAGCGGCGGGTCGTCCGGCGGCAGCAGCGACGCCGCACCCAGGTCGCTGAGCAGCGCGCGATCGCCGCCATCGACCAGCAGGTTGTGCGCGTAGAGATCGCCGTGGGTCAGGCCGCACGCATGCAGGTGGTCCAGTGCCTCGGTCGCCGCGCGTGCGATCGACGTGGCCCGGGCGACGCTCAGGCGCACATCCGCGCCGTACACGTCGCGGCTGCAGCTGGCCATGCTGGGCGGACCGGCGAGCGGCTTCCAGTGCGGGGCGAGCCGCGGCAGCACGAGGCCCGGCGTCCCGTCGGGATGGTCGGCGAGGGCACCGAGCACGCCGACGAGCTGCGGGTGGCTGCCGGCCATCAGCGTGGCGGCGATCTCGCAACCGGGCAGGCCATCGCTGGTCACGCTGCCCTTGAAGAGTTTCACCGCGACGTCCTGCACCGGACCGTCGCCCGGCTGCCACTGCGCGGCATGGATGTGGCCGGAGGCCCCTTCGCCCAGCAGCGCGTGCAGCCGCAGTTCGCGCCACGCGATCGGCTGGACGGTCGCGATGGCTTGCGCGGCCTGCTCGCGCGCCGCGCTGAACGGGTTGCCGGCGTGGGCCAGCCAGGCCAGTTGCGGCAAGGCCAGCAGCTCGTCGGTCAACGCATGCTCCACCCRCTCGAAGGCGTTGGCCGACAGCCGAAGCAATTCGAGCCGCTGCAGGCGGCCCATGCCCGGCGGCAGCCGCGTGAGCCGGTTGCCGGCCAGCATCAGCTTCTGCATGCGGGTGCAGTCGGCCAGCGTGGACGGCAGGRCCGCGATGCGGTTGTCGGTCAGGATCAACCAGCGCAGCGTGGGCGCCAACGCCTGCGCCGGCACGTCGGCAATCCGGTTGGCCTTGAAGCCCATCGTGTCGAGCGCGGGCAGGCGGCCCAGCACCGGCGGCAACGCGGTGAAGCGGTTGCCGGAGGCGAACAGCGTGTGAAGCCTCGTCAGGCGCGCCAGCCCGTCGGGCAGCGAGCCCAGCGCGTTGCCCGACACGTCGAGCACCTCGAGCGTGTCGGCCAATGCCAGCACCTCGGCAGGCAGTTCCACGAGACCGCAGCCGCGCAGGTCGAGGCGGGTGCAGCCTTGCAATTCGCCGGCGCGCAATCGATCGAGGGTCTGGCGGTCCAGGGTGCGGGCAGCAGTCAGGTCGGGTTGCAGCGTGGGCTCCATCGGTCGGGTCGCGGGCTGCCCGCATTGTCGATCATCGACTTGACATGCAGGCATTTGCCTGCCTATTATCGCTTCACGCAAGAACGCAACGAATGGACGCAGACAAGGTATTCAAGGCACTGGCCGACCCGACACGCAGAAAGCTGCTCGACCTGCTGTGCGAGCACAACGGCCAGACGCTGGGCGAGCTGTGCGAGCACATGGACATGGCGCGCCAATCGGTCACGCAGCACCTCGGGCTGCTGGAGGCGGCCCACCTGGTGAGCACCGTTTGGCGGGGCCGGGAGAAGCTGCATTTCATCAACCCGGTGCCGCTGCACGAGGTCTACGAGCGGTGGGTGCGCAAGTTCGAACGTCAGCGGCTCAGCCTGCTGCACGACCTGAAGAAGGAACTCGAAGGAGAGTGACGATGAGCAAAGAGAAAACCAGTTTCGTCTACGTGACCTACATCCGCTCGACGCCGGAGAAGGTGTTCGAGGCGATCACGAAGCCGGAGATCGCGCGGCGCTACTGGGGCCACGAGAACGTGTCCGACTGGCAGCCCGGATCGGACTGGCAACACATTCGCGCCGACGAGCAGCGCACGCTGCAATTGGTCGGCAAGGTGGTCGAGGTGGTGCCGCCGACGCGCCTGGTCATCACCTGGGCGAACGCGTCGCAGGCCGCCGATCCGGGCAGCTACAGCCGCGTGAGCTTCGACGTGGCGCCGTACGACGGGATGGTGCGGCTGACCGTCACGCACGACGAACTCGAGGCCGGCAGCGGCATGGCCAAGGGCATCCAGCAGGGCTGGCCGATCGTGCTGTCGAGCCTGAAGTCGCTGCTCGAGACGGGGCAGGGCATCGATGTCTTCGCCAAGCCCAAGGCGGCGTGACGCCATGACGACGCCCTACACCGGCGGATGCGCGTGCGGCGCGATCCGCTACGCGACGAAGCACGCGCCGATCTTCCAGAACCACTGCCAGTGCCGCGACTGCCAGCGGCGCAGCGGCACCGGGCACGGCTCCTGGCTGACCTTTGCCGCACGCGCCGAGATGGCGATCACCGGCGAGGCGACGCACTGGGAGGTCGCGGGCGACAGCGGCAACGTGAAGGTGCACGCCTTCTGCCCGGTCTGCGGAACGCCGGTGTTCCTGCGCTTTGCGGCGATGCCGGACCTGATCGCGGTGCCGGCGGGCAGCCTCGACGAGCCCGCGCGCTTCGATCCCCAGGTGCTCACGTACCGCGTGCGGGGGCTGGCATGGGATGCCGTCGATCCGGCGTTGCAGGCGTTCGAGCGGATGCCGGCTGCCCCTTGAGCTGCGGGCCCACGCTCACCGATTGGCGCAAAACCCGAACGACGTGCTCGCCCCGGCCTGCAGCACCTGGTTCCAGGACACGCCACTGGCGGTGACGGTGCTGCCGCTTTGCGACAGCGTGGCATTCCACGACGTGTAGGTGGTGCCGGCGACGCTGAAGGACGCCGTCCAGGTCAGCGGCGTCGCATTCGGGTTCGTCACGGTGACGTTGCTGCAATAGCCCTGGCCCCAGTCGTTCGCCACGGCGATGCTCGTGGTGGCCGGCAGGGCGGCTCCGCCGCTGCCGCCTCCGCCGGACGAGCTGCCGGGAGACGGCAGGACCGTCGGGAATTGAAGGCCGAGATCGATCTCCGTCGTGACGGCCAGCGCCACGCCCGTCGCCGTGATCATCTGGCCGAACACGTCGGTGATCTGCAGGTCGTAGGGCCCCGGCCCCATGCCGCTCGGGGCGATGAAGTAGTTGTACATCTCGCGCCCGAGGGGGGTGTACGCGCCGCTGCCGCCGCTGGGCCGCCAGGCGAGGGACGCGACCGGGCTGCGATGGTCGCGCACCTGCACGCCGGCCCACCATGGGCTGGAGCCCTCCTTGAAGTAGACCTTCGCCGCCGGCGGCGTGCACGACACGTATTTCCAGCTGATCGGAATGCGGCCGGCCCCCAGCGGCGAGATGCCGGCAAAGGCCTCTTGCGACAGGTCGACATCGCCGGGTGCGCATTCCGGACAGCGGTCGTCCACGCGCACGACCACCGACTGCTGCGTGTTCAGGTTCGTCACCTCGATGCAGGCGCCGCAGGCCTGGGCGGTGTTGTAGTCGGCCGTGTTCATGGCCGCGGTGAGGATCCCGGTGGGCTTGGGGAACGAGCAGTTGCCGCCGCCGCCGTATCCGTAGAAGGTGCCCTGTCCGGTGTGCGTCTGCTGGTAGTTGCCTTGGGCGGCCGCCACCAGGGGGCCTCCCATCAGCAGGCTTCCGATGAGTGCCGCGATGCTGCGGCGTGTCGTCGCGTCGGATGATGTCATGGCTGCTCCCGTTGCTGCGCCGCATTGGCGCACGGGGACTGTCGCGCCGAGTCGGCGACAGCGCCAGGGTGTGATACACCCGGCTGCACTTGTTTCGGTGCCGGGACTGCCTGTCAGACCGCGGTCGGCGCGCCGCCTGCCGTGTCGCCTGCCCTGTCGTCTGATGCCC
>NZ_JBFUCB010000505.1:0-4541 GCF_056405435.1 Rhizobacter sp. P1_G5
CTTCTGGAACTCGGTGCCCGACGCCACGCTGAACACGCTGGCCGATGACGGCTCGCTGCTGAAGCCGGCCGTCTACACCGCGCAGATCCAGCGCCTGATGGCCGACAGCCGCTCCGACCGCGCGATGCGCGATTTCTTCGGCGGCTGGTTCCGCCTGCAGGAGCTGGTGGCGCTGGACGGCAAGGTCGGCGATCCGAAGTTCGACGCCTTCGCCGGCAGCTTCAAGCCGCTGCCGACCTCGCGCGATGCGGCCGTGAACGAGGTGCTGGACATGGTCTCGTACCTGGCGGCGCGCAATGCCTCGCTGCAGCAGGTGCTGACCGACCGCCACTCGTACGCGAAGACGGCCGACATCGCCTCGCTCTACAAGACCGCGGTGTGGGACGGCAAGTCCGCGCCGCCGCTCTTCACCGAAGCCTCGCGCGTGGGCCTGCTCACCCGTATCGGCTACATCGCCCAGGGCTCGACCGACACGACGCTGCCGATCTCGCGCGGCAGCCGCGTGCTGTTCGGGCTGACCTGCGAGGCGATGCCGACGCCGGCGATGGACCAATCGAACTCGAAGGCGGATCTCACGGGCGTGCTGACCACTCGTCAGCGCGTCGAACGTGTCACCGAGATGGAGGGCACCTCGTGCATCGGCTGCCACAAGACGCAGATGAACCCATGGGGCTTCGCCTTCGAGGGCTTCGATTCGCTGGGCCGCGCGCGCAGCACCGAACGCGTGCTCGATGACAAGGGCGGGCTGCTCGGCGAGAAGCCGATCGACACCGCCGCGCTGGTGCGGCTGGCCGACGGCTCGTCGCGCGCCGTCGCGTCGCCGGCGGCCACGCAGCAGTACATCCTCGACAGCGGCCAGTTCGAGCGCTGCTTCGCACGCAACTACGTCCGCTACAGCTTCGGCCGTCCCGAGACCGCCGCCGACGGCGCACTGATCGAAGCACTGCGCGTGCAGGCCGCCAACGGCGCCAACCTGCGCAGCCTGTTCGCATCCGTCGCGCTGCGTACCGAGTTCACCACGATCCAGAGGGCGCAATGAAACCCGCATTCAACCCCTTGTCACGCCGGCAGTTCCTGCTCGGCGCCGGCGGCACCGCACTCGCGCTGCCCTTGCTGCCTTCGCTGCTGCCGCGCGAGGCGCGCGCCGCCACCGAGGCAGCCGCCTCGGCCGAGCGCTTCTTCGTGCACACCACCACCTGGCACGGCGTGTTCCAGAGCCAGTTCTTCGGGCCGCTGCTCGACCAGGCGCCTGCGGCGACGCAGAGCTATGGCGGCATCACGATCCGCCAGGCCCAGCTCGCCGCGGCCGCCAAGGCCTCGGGCGACATGACGGTGATCAGCGACATCCTGCAGGCCAAGAGCTCGAAGCTGACGGCGCGCATGGTGTCGAAGATGAACATCATCAACGGCCTCGACTTCGCGGTCGGCAGCGGCCACAACCGCGGCGGCACGCTGGGCGGCGACGCCACCAACCCGACCATCGACCAGGTGCTGGGCAGCGCGAGCAGCTTCTACCCGACCGCGGTGCTGCAGCCGGCGATCGTGCGCAACCTGGTGTCGCTGTCGAAATCCGGCACCGCCACCGTGCAGACCACGCCGACCGCCGAGAGCAACGTCAAGCTGTTCGATCGCCTCTTCAAGAACGCGAGCGGCGGCGGCACCACGACCCCGGCACCGACCGACAAGACGGTGCTGGTCGACCGCGTGAAGGAACACGCCGACCTGGTGATGGCCGATGCCTCGTGCTCGGCCGACTGCAAGTCGCGGCTCGGCGACTACCTCGACCTGCTGAACCAGGTCGAAGGCAAGCTCGCGCAGACGCCGGTCAGCAGCACCTTCCAGCGCCCGACCAGCGACACCTCGTCGCTGGAATCGGCGGCCGGCTTCTACGGCCAGCCGCCGAGCCAGGCGCAGGTGGAGCAGCTGTGGAACGACATCGTGGTGGCGGCCTTCTCGGCCGGCATCAGCCGCGTCTACGTGAACGGCGCCACCTCGTACACCTTCGGCCCGGAGCCGGAACACGCCTGGCACAACGACTACGCGCATGCGCTGGACGACAGCGGCAAGCGCGCCGGCTTCAACGCCGCGGTGCAGCTGCAGTTCGAGAGCTGCATGCTCGACATGGCCGCGAAGATGGACCAGGTGAAGACGGCCGACGGCAAGACGCTGTTCGACAAGGCGCTGATCGCGAGCGGCTTCGAACTCGGCTCGGGTGGCAACCCGGGCCACCACCACAACCGCTGCATCCCGATCATCGCGCTCGGCGATGCCGGCGGCTATTTCAAGACCGGCCAGTCGCTGGACTACCGCGACCTGAACTCGTTCAACTGGTCGTCGGACCCGCACTGGTACTCGGGCCTGCTGTACACGCAGTGGATGGGCATGGTGCTGCGCGCGATGGGCGTGAGCACCAGCGACGTGAACACCACCGCGTGGGGCTACCCGAACGTGCGCGGCGCCAACGGCGACCACACCGACGCGATCTGGTCGGTGGCCGGGCAGGACCTGCCGTGGATGAAGGCCTGATGCGATGAAGCGCGTCCTCCTTCTTCTTCTCGCGGCTGTCGCCGGGCCCGCACTGGCGCAGAGCGCCAGCAACGGCCAGATGCTGTTCACGACCACGCTGGTCGCCGGCAAGCAGAGCTGCAGCAACAGCGCCTGCCACGGCACGATCCCGGCGAACCCGCTGAACCGCATCGCCAACGGCACGAGCGCGTCCAACATCAAGGGCATCATCGTGACCAACACGCAGATGAACTTCCTGCAGGGCAAGCTCACCGATGCGCAGTTGAACGACCTGGCGGCCTACATCGGCCAGCAGCTCGGCCGCACGCCGAGCTACCTGCCGACCACGCCGGAGCCGGCACCGTCGGTCAGCCCGGGCAGCCTCAGCTTCACGAGCCAGGCGCTGGGCACCACCAGCGCCGCACAGACCTTCTCGGTCAACAACTCGGTGGGCGCGGGCGCGGCCCTGGTGATCAGCAGCCTCGGGCTCACCGCGGGCAGCGATTTCGCGATCAGCGGCGGCACCTGCAAGGTGGGCACCTCGCTCGCCGCCGGCACCGCCTGCTCGGTGACGGTGACCTTCAAGCCCACGCTCGCCGGCACGCGCTCGGCCACGCTGACCGTCGGCCACAACGGCGCCACCGGCAGCAGCACCGCGACGCTCTCGGGCACCGGCGCCGACAGCTCGCCGACGGTGACACTGTCGCCGACCACGCTGAGCTTCTCGCAGACGGTGGGCGCCAGCTCGGACCCGCTGCGCGTGACGCTGGGCAACAGCGGCACCGCGGCGCTGACGGTCAACACGCTGACGGTGAGCGGCGCGCAGGCCGCGGAGTTCGCGATCGCCTCGGCCTCGACCTGCAAGGCCGGCACCAGCGTCGCCGCGGGCAGCAACTGCTTCATCGACATCGCCTTCACGCCGGCGGCCACCGGGGCGCGCGCCGCGAGCCTCGCGATCGCCCACAGCGCGAGCAGCACCGCTGCCATGGTGACGCTGAACGGCACCGGCAATGCGAACGCGCAGCCCGGGCTGGCGCTGGACGCGATCGTGCTGGACCTCGGCGCGCAAGGCCTCGCGACCACCGGTGCCGCGCGCACCGCGACGGTCACGAACAACGGCCAGGGCGACCTGAAGATCAGCAAAGTCAGCGCGAGCGGCACCAACGCCGCCGACATCGTGCTCGGCGGCACCTGTGCCGGCGCGACGGTGGCGCCGGCGGCGAGCTGCACGGTGACCGTGGCGCTGAAGCCGAGTGCGCTCGGCCCGCGTTCGGCCAGCGTCGAGATCGCGAGCAACGCGCCGAGCGGCACGGCCTCGCTGTCGGTCGGCGGCGTCGGCATCGCGATCGCATCGCCGGAACTGACGCTGTCGCAACCGTCGATCGGCTTCGGCCAGGTGTCGATGGGCACGAGCTCGGTGCCGCGCTCGGTGACGGTGTCGAACACCGGCAGCGCGGCGCTGCAGATCGCGAGCATCGTCAGCAGCTCGACCGAGTTCAAGGCCAGCCACGATTGCGCGGCCAGCCTCGCGCCCGGCGTGGCCTGCACGCTGACGGTGACCTACTCGCCGGCGGCCGACAACGCGGCCGAGACGGTGACGATCACGTCGAACGCGTTCAGCTCGCCGAACAGCGTGGTGCTGACCGGCCAGGGCACGACAGCGGTGCTGCCGGTGCTGGCCTGGCAGGGCAATACCAACACGCTGCAGTTCCCGTCCACCGAGGTCGGCAAGACGGCGGCCGGCAGCCCGCTGACGCTGGTGAACAACGGGCCGGGCAGCGTGACGGTGTCGTCGATCGGCACCTCGGGCGCGCAGGCCGATGCGTTCTCGGTCGGCGGCGGCACCTGCGTCGGCGGCATCACGCTGGCCGCCAATGCGAGCTGCACGGTGATCGTCAGCTTCGTGCCCGACGCGGCCGGCGTGCGCAGCGCGGTGCTGCTGGTCGCGTCGAGCGGCAGCAACCCGCCGGACGTCGCGCTGAGCGGCAGCGGCGTCGCCGCCTCGCCGCCCGGGGGTGGCGGTGGCACGACACCGC
>NZ_JBFUCB010000506.1:0-4541 GCF_056405435.1 Rhizobacter sp. P1_G5
GCGCTGGGTGGACGAGATCGGCGCCCGGCGCGGCGATTCACCCGGCAGCACACCAGCCCCCGGTTCCGACAACCCCGTTCATTGACCCTTTCCACCCAGGCGGATGCCATGAAGAAATTCAAGATCAACATAGGCGGCGATGCCGCGATGGTGGCCACGATCGTGGCCATCCTCGCGCTGATGGTGCTGCCGCTGCCGACCTTCCTGATCGACGGCCTGCTGGCGGTGAACCTCACCATCAGCACGCTGCTGCTGATGGTGACGATGTACATCCCGAGCGCGGTCTCGCTGACCTCGTTCCCGGCGCTGCTGCTGTTCACGACGCTGTTCCGGCTGTCGCTGAACATCTCGTCGACCAAGCTGATCCTGCTGCACGCCGACGCCGGCCACATCATCGAGTCGTTCGGCAACCTGGTGGTGGGCGGCAACCTGGTGGTCGGGATCGTGGTGTTCCTGATCATCACGGTGGTGCAGTTCATCGTGATCGCGAAGGGCTCGGAGCGGGTCGCCGAGGTCGGCGCGCGCTTCACGCTGGACGCGATGCCGGGCAAGCAGATGAGCATCGACGCCGACCTGCGCGCCGGCCACCTGACGGCCGACGAGGCCCGCCACCGCCGCGCCGCGCTCGCGATGGAAAGCCAGCTGCACGGCGGCATGGACGGCGCGATGAAGTTCGTGAAGGGCGATGCGATCGCGGCGCTGATCATCACGGTGATCAACATCCTGGCCGGCATCGTGATCGGCATCACCTACCACGGCATGCCGGCCGCCGAGGCGGCGAACCGCTTCGCGATCCTGTCGATCGGCGACGCGATGGTGTCGCAGATCCCGTCGCTGCTGATCTGCGTGGCCGCCGGCGTGATGATCACCCGCGTGGCCGACGAGCACGCGCCGAAGCCGAAGTCGCTGGGCGAGGAGATCACCTACCAGCTGACGCGCAGCCCGCGCGCGCTGTACCTGGCGGCCGGCTTCCTGTGCGGCTTCGCGCTGGTGCCGGGCTTCCCGTGGTACGTGTTCCTGCTGCTGGCCGGCGCGCTGGTGATGCTGGGCCGCAACCTGCAAGGTAAGACCAAGGGCAAGCCGTCGCACGAGGCCGAGGCCGATGCGCTGAAGGGCCTGCAGCGCGAAGGCGCGAAGGCGCGCAAGGGCGAGATCCAGGCGATCGAGGACAAGGCGAGTGCGTTCACCGCGCCGCTCGCGGTGACGATGTCGCCGGCGCTGGCGGCCTCGCTGCGGCCCGACCTGCTGAACGCCGCGTTCGAGCGCGAGCGCCTGGGCCTGCAGGAGCAGCTGGGCCTGCCGTTCCCCGGCATCCGGCTGTGGACGCGGGCGAGCCACGCCGAGAACGAGTACGAGCTGCTGCTGCACGACGTGCCGCACGGCAGCGGCCAGGTGGTGATCGGCCCGAAGCCGGACGGCGAGCCGTCCAACGAGGAGGTGATCGCGAAGCACGCGGTGCAGTCGCTGCACGAGCAGGCGCACCAGTTCCTCGGCATCCAGGAAGTGCAGTGGGTGCTGGAGCGGGTCGGCGCCGACTACCCCGGCCTGGTGGCCGAGATGCAGAAGGTCGTCACGGTGCAGCGCATCGCCGAGGTGCTGCGCCGGCTGCTGGAAGAGCAGCTGCCGATCCGCAACATGCGGGCGATCTGCGAGAGCCTGATCAACTGGGGCCCGAAGGAGAAGGACGCGCTGATGCTCACCGAGTACGTGCGCGGCGACCTCGGGCGCTGGCTCAGCCACCGCGCGACGCAGGGCAGCGGCTCGCTGTCGGCGGTGCTGCTGGAGCCGGCGGTCGAGAAGATGATCCGCGACGCGATCAAGCCGACGCCGGCCGGCAACTACCTGGCGCTGGCGCCGGACGCGGTCGGCGCGATCGCGCGGCGCGTGAAGGACCTGGCGGGGCTGACGCCGCGTGCCGGCATCGCGGTCGTGACCTCGATGGACATCCGCCGCTACGTGCGCCGCATCGTCGAGTCGGAATCGAAGTGGCTGGCGGTGTACTCGTACCAGGAACTGGGCTCGCAGGTGCGCGTCGAGCCGCTCGGCAGGGTCGCGCTGTGACGGCGGGCCGAGCGCCGGGCCGCCCCAAGCCGGCCCGCATCCCCCCGGGGGATCGACCGGTGTACCCACCGGGCGAGGGGTTGTCATGACTCGCCCGCGCCCCGTCTCGTTTGAGGTCCACCGCAGCACGCTGCCGAAGCAGCCTGCGCCGGCTGACAGCCTGCGCGCGCCGAGCTTCACCGACCTGCTGCGCCAGCGCCGCCAGCCGGGCGGTGCGCGGCCGTTCGGCGAGCGGCTGCACCCCGACGCCGAGCCGTCAACCTCGCACGTCCCCGCCGAAGACGAACTCGCCATCTCCGCCGAGCCCGAGCACGCCGCCCCGGTCGCCCGCCAGCCCGAAGCTGAGCAGCATGGCGAGCCCGAATGGGCCGACGACCTCGTCCCCGGCCCCGAGCTGCTGCACCCGTTGCTGCACGGCAGCTCGGGAGCCGCCCGCGTGGCCCGCGCGGCCGCGCCGACGCACCCGGTGGTCGCCGCGATCGCGCAGACCATCTCGCGCTTCTGCAACGAGCGCGCCGTCGACGACAGCGAAGGCTGGCAGGTGCGCATGCCGCTGCGCCCCGATGTGTTGCCCGACACCACGCTCGCGCTGTCGATTTCGTCGTACTGGCTGCAGCTTCGCTTCGAGACCACCGAGTCGAAGTCCCGCGACCTACTCTTTGCCCATCGCGACGCACTTGCCACGGTGCTCGAGGAATCCCTCAACCGCCGGCGCGAAGTCGCCATCACCATTGACTGAATCGCCATGACCGCTGCTGCACGCATCGAACCCGTCACGCCGATTGCCACCCACCTGGGGGCCGTCGGCACCGCCGCCGCCAGCGCTTCGCGGCTGCTGCACGACCGCCGCCTCGGCGCCCTGTGGCGGGCGCTGGACCTGCAGCGCGGCCTGTCGCTCGCGGCGGTGGCCGACGCCGCCGGCGCGCCGCGCGGCGTCTCCCACTACGCGCTGGAGCTCGACTGCGACGCCGGCCGCTTCAGCCTCGCGATCGCCTGCCGCGCCGATGCCGCGCTGTCGCTGGCCGCCGCGCCCGACCTCGGTGCCCCGCTGCGCGCGCTGGCCGCCGAGGCGCTGTTCGGCGAGACCACCGAACGCCTGTCGCGCCTCGTGCTGCCCGGCGTGCAGGCGGTGTCGCTCGCACCGCTGGCCGCCGCCCAGGTGCCGCGCAGCGGCTGGTGCAGCCTGCGCCGCGGCGGTGCCGAGATCGCACGCATCGCCGTGCAACAACTTCCCGGCCCGGTGCACGACGCGCTGCGCGGTGCGGCACGGCCGCACGGCCAGCCGAGCGCCTGGCGYTCGCTGCTGCGCCTGCCGGGCGCCGCGGTGATCGCGAGCCGCGCGCTGTCGATCGACGTGCTGCGCTCGCTGCGGGTCGGCGACGTGGTGCTGCTGCCTGCGGACCTGCAGGCGCTGGATGGTGCCGCCGCGGTGCTCAGGCTGGGGCCGCGCGGTGCGCGCTGCCTGGCGGCGCCGGGGCGGATTCAAGGCAATTCATGGACAGTCGAAGGAGGACTTCAGATGTTGGACGATGACCAGGACCTGCTCGCCGAGCCGGGCGAGCAAGCAGATGCGATCGGCGAGCTCGAGCTGCCGGTGCGTTTCGAGATCGAGACCGTGTCGGTGCCGCTGTCGGAGCTGGAGGCGATCGAGCCCGGCTACGTGATCGAACTCGGGGCGCCGGCGGCCGAGGCGCGGCTGCGCCTCGTGTCGTGCGGCCAGGTGATCGGCCACGCGGAACTGGTGGCGGTCGGCTCGCGGCTGGGCGCCCGCATCACACGCATGGTGGCACGCGATGACGCAGACCACCACGGGTGAACTGCTCCCGCTGCTCGTCATCGCGTTCGCGATCGGCGTGCTGCCCTTCGTCGCGATGATGGTGACCTCGTACACCAAGATCGTCGTGGTGCTGGGGCTGCTGCGCAACGCGCTCGGCGTGCAGCAGGTGCCGCCCAACATGGTGCTCAACGGCATCGCGATCATCGTGTCGGCCTACATCATGGCGCCGCTGGTGATGGATTCGTACGACAAGATGAAGGACCAGGGCTTCGCGCCCTCGAGTGCCGGCCAGATCGGCCAGGTGCTGGAGATCGCGAAGGAGCCGGTGCGCAAGTTCCTCGACAAGCATGCGCAGGCGCGCGAGAAGGCGTTCTTCCTGAAATCGGCGGCCGCGGTGTGGCCGCCGGAGCGGGCGAAGGCGCTGAAGGCCGACGACCTGATCGTGCTGGCCCCGGCCTTCACGCTGTCGGAGCTGACCGCGGCCTTCAAGATCGGCTTCCTGCTGTACCTGGCCTTCGTCGTCGTCGACCTGATCATCGCGAACATCCTGCTCGCGCTCGGCCTGTCGCAGGTGACGCCGACGCAGGTGGCGATCCCGTTCAAGCTGCTGCTGTTCGTCGTGATGGACGGCTGGTCGACGCTGATCCACGGCCTGGTGCTGACCTACAAATAGCGAGCCCACGACCATGGACTACGACAACAT
>NZ_JBFUCB010000507.1:0-4507 GCF_056405435.1 Rhizobacter sp. P1_G5
GGGTGGCACCGATCGGCCAGGCCTACCGCGACCACGTGCTGCACGAGATCCCGCCGAACGGGCAGGGCATCGCGGCGCTGATCGCGCTGGGCATCCTGTCGAACTTCGACCTGGAGAGGCTGGCGGTCGACGGCGTCGATTCGCAGCACCTGCAGATCGAGGCGATGAAGCTCGCGTTCGCCGACGTGTACCGCTTCGTCGCCGAGCCGGCCAGCATGGAGGTGACGGCGGCGCAGCTGCTGGACGGCGCCTACCTCGCGTCGCGCGCGAAGCTGATCGACATGAAGCGCGCGCAGGATTTCGGCGCCGGCAACCCGGTGAAGGGCGGCACCATCTACCTGAGCGCGGCCGACGAGAGCGGCATGATGGTGAGCTTCATCCAGAGCAACTACATGGGCTTCGGCTCGGGCGTGGTGGTGCCGGGGTACGGGCTGTCGATGCAGAACCGCGGGCACGGCTTCAGCCTGGCCGACGGCAGCGCCAACCAGGTGGCACCGGGCAAGCGGCCGTTCCACACGATCATCCCGGCCTTCCTCACGCGCGACGGCCGTCCGCAGATGAGCTTCGGCGTGATGGGCGCCAACATGCAGCCGCAAGGCCACCTGCAGACGCTGGTGCGCATGCTCGACTACCGCCAGCACCCGCAGGCCGCCTGCGATGCGCCGCGCTGGCGCTTCAACCAGGGGCTGGAGATCAACGTCGAGCGTTCGATGAACCCGGCGACGGTGCAGGGCCTCGCCGAGCGCGGCCACCGCATGGAAGTCATCAACGACTCGTACCAGGATTTCGGCGCCGGCCAGTTCATCTGGCGGCTCGGCGACCCGGGCAGCGAAGGCTACGTGGCCGCGAGCGACGCGCGGCGGGACGGGCAGGCCGTGGTGTTCTGAACCTGCCGGATGGCCCCCATCCTCAACATTGAGGATCGGGGCCCGCGCCGCCGAGGCGCAAAATCCGGCACTGCAGTTCACCGGGCCTGTTCACGCGGGCCATGACGTGGAGCCCGCCATGGGACCGATCGCGTCGCGCGTGCCTCACCAGGGACGCCTTGCCGGGATGCCGCGCCACGTGGACGCGTCGTCGGCGCTTTGTCTGGCCGATCTGCATCGGTTGTCCATCTTTGGCGGGCATCGTCCCGCTTCGATGAAACCGATCCACCTTCTTGCCCGCCTCCTCGCTTCCCTGCTGTGCGCGGTGCTGATGCTCGCGGCCTTGCCCTCCACGGCGCAGCCTGCCGATCCGGCGCAGACCCCCTTGCTGCTTGCTGCGCGCAATGCGTCCGTCAACCACCGCATCGTGTACGACGGCGACCCACGCCGCCGCGAACCGGCTGCCCCCTGGGCCACGACCGACGAAGTGCGCGAGCGCGGCAGTGGCGACTGCGTGGACTACGCGATCGCGAAGTACTTCAGCCTGGTCGCCGCCGGCCTGCCGGCCGACCAGCTGCGCATCGCGTACGCCGAGGTCCGCATCGGCGGCCCGTCCGGGACGCGGCAGCGCCACATGGTGCTGGCCTGGCTGCCGCCCGGCGAGGCCGACGGCGATCCGCTGATCCTCGACAACCTGCTCGATGCCGTGCACCCGCTGTCGCGCCGGCCCGACCTGCAGGTGCTGATCAGCTTCAACGAAGCCGGCATCTGGCGCGGCCTGGAGCGTGGCGAGCCGGCGCGCGAGCCGCGGCGCATCACCGCGTGGGCGCGCGTGCTCGACCGCATGGCGGCCGCCGGGCCGGTCGCCGCCTACAGCCTCGACAGCACGCGCACCGTCACCGGATCGCGGTGATCGCGAAAGCCCATGCGCTGGTACAGCGCATGCGCCGCCTCGTTGCTGCACATCACGTGCAGGAAGGGCGTCTCGCCGCGCGTCACCTGCCGCCGCACGAGCTTGTTCATCAGCTGGCGCGCGAAGCCGCGCCCCTGGAACTCCGGGTGCGTGCAGACGCCGCTGATCTCGCGCAGCGTGCCGGCGTTGGAGCGCTCGCCGGCCATCGCGACCAGCCGGCCGCCGTCGAAGCAGCCGAAGTACTCGCCGAGCTCGATGGTGCGCGGCCCGAACGGGCCGGGGCGTGTCAGCGCGGCCAGCGCCATCGCCTGCGCGGCATGCTCGGGGCCGAGCCGGACCGCGTCGGGCAGCAGGTCGTCCGGCGGCGCATCGGCGTGCCAGACCATGCGGTGCATCGTCGTCTCGACGTGCAGCTGCCAGTCGCGTGGCACCGGCCCGCGCCAGTCGGCGATGTAGAGGTGTTCGCCGAGGTCGCAGTGCGGCGAGAGGCTGTCGAAGTCCGGCCGCGTCAGGTCGGCGAACGCGAAGATCGGCGACAGGCCGGGCGCATAACGCCGCGCGCGTGCCGAGCCGCTTGAAAAGCGCAGCTGCGGGCCGCTCAGCGCGTGCCAGAAGACGTTGTCGAGGTGGGATTCCATCTGTGAGTCCATCGGTTGACGATACGACATCGCGTGGCGTCCGCGCGGACGAGGGGCATGGCGGCGGGCCTCCTGACGCGCGGCCGAACACTCCTGACAATTTCGTGCGGGGTGCGCGCGTATCCTGCCGCGCTTGCCCTGCGCCTTCGTGCGCTGCCACCGCTGAAAGGACGCTGCACCATGATCCTGAACCGCACCCTGTGGGTCGCCATCCTCAGCGGCGTGCTGGCGCTGTTCCAGCCGCCCGTCGATGCTGCACCGGTCGCCGCCGATCCGGCCGCGGCGCTCGCGACACTGGCCCGTCAGTACCACGACGCACAGGCCCGGCTCGACCCGGGCTACACCGCGACGCTGGCCGGCGACAACCGCTTCGACGACCAGCCGCCGCTGTCGGTGCTGGACGCTCATGTCGAACGCTGGATCGCGAGCCGGCGCTGAGATCGCTGCCGAGAGCGGCGCTTCAGCGCACGCGTTCGCGCTGTGCCACCTGGGCCGTGGGCGCGACGGGCTGCATCGCGACGTGCCGCGGATCGTTCACGCGCAGCAGCTCGGCCAGCGCGGCGCGGCGCGACTCCTGGCCGGGCAGGCGGGCCAGGTTCTCCACCAGCAGCTGCGCCGCGAACACGGCGGATTCGCGGCGCGTGAGCGCGCGCAATGCGGTGACCGGCGCCGCCCCGCGCGGCCGGGTCGTGTCGGCCTTCAACTCGCCCGAGGCCGGGTCGAGGATGCGCAGCACGCCGCCTTCGTCGCGGTAGAGCACGCCCAGCTGCTGCGGCGAGGTCGCGAGGCTGATGTCCAGGCCGAGCCGCTGGCCGACGATCGTGACCAGCATCGCCATCGACACGCAGTTGCCGCGCCGCGTGACGAGGTGGGTGGCGAGCAGCTTGGTGGCGATGTCACGGCAGCCCGGGTCGTCGGTGGCGCGCAGGAAGGGGCGCTGGCCGTTCCAGTCGCCGGCGCGATAGAGGTAGGCGTGCAGCGCTTCGAAGCGCTCATGGCGGGTCGGCGCCGGCGGCAGCATCTCCAGCACCTGCCCGGCGATGGCGTCGAGCCGGCTGCGCATGGCGTCCAGGTCGATGCGTGGCTCGACCCGCTTGTCGATCGCCAGCTTGACCTCGCCGAGGTCGAGATCGGCCTCGGGGCGCTGCAGCCAGGCCTGGACGGCCTGCAGGTCGGCGTCGGGCGGCGGCTGCAGCTCGGCGTGACAGATCCAAAGTGGAGAGATCAATGAGGCCGACAACAACAACCAGCCCGCGAAGAGAAGAGGAGTCTTCGACATCGTGCGCACCCTGCGTTGAATGCTGGTGCGCACGCCCCTGCGTGCGCGTTGTGTGGCCAGCGGGTGGACGCTAGCCAGCGAGCTTGCAGTGAATGTGCAGAGAAGGCCGAGTGCTTTGGGAGATTTGTCCTTGTTCTGTCAATGATGCTGACGATCGGTCATGTGCCTACGGTGATGCAGGCAACTCCGGCACGCGCAACCAGCCGGCGATTCGCTCGAGACGCGCGGCGTCGCGGGTGCGCCGTGCCGACCAGGCCCGCCACTCTGCGCTCCATTGGTGCCGCAGCCATGCGGCGAGGATGAGCATGCACGACGCGAGCAGCACCGTTGACATGCCGAAGTGCCTGTCGAAGGCCCAGATCGCCACCGCCACGACCCCGCACATCAGCCACGGCCCCCACGACAGCACGGCGCCCACCGCGAGCAGCCGCCAATTCGGCAGCGGGGCCTGCGGCGGGCCGGTGTCCTCGAGCCGGTTGTCGTGCGTCACCTCGCTGCTCAGGGCCCACAGGATCGCGACCAGCAGCGCCGCGAGCAGGCACGCCATGACGCCGATGCGCCCCTCGGTCGTCGGCTTGGCGCCCGGCTTGGGCGGGTCGAGGCGATAGCCCACCTGGTCGCGTGCCTCCTCGAGATGGGCGATGTAGGCCGCGAGCCGGGCCGGCGGCACATGGTCGTCGAGGCTGCGGTAGTGGTACTTCATCAGCAGCGTGCGCTGGGTGGTGTCGACACCCGAGTCGGCGCTGAACTCGAAGGCCGGGTCGCTCACCTCGGTGTGCTCGGTCTTCAGCGCCCACCGGCCGGGCAGCAG
>NZ_JBFUCB010000508.1:0-4482 GCF_056405435.1 Rhizobacter sp. P1_G5
GTTCCCGGAAGCGGAACAGGCCGCCCTGCACGCGCGGCAGGCCGGCCTGAAATGGGTCGATCAACGGATGGGCCCTGGGGTCGAGGCGCGACCCTGATCGATGCGCGAAGGCGCGTCGGCGTAAGGGGCTTCTCCTTCAAGCCTCGACTTTCGACATCGAGACTCGGAGAACACTTCCCCTCAAGCTCATGCGCGACAACACCAACTTCTCGAACGCCCAGATCAATCCATCCGTGGCAACCCTCAACCCGTCCCACACCGGTGGTAAGGTCGAGTGCCAGTCAGAGCGCCGCGGTGCGCCGCGAATGCAACTCGATGCGAGGACCTCCATGAATCCCGTCGTCATCAAACATGTTCCCGTTGCCGAACTCCCGGCGCAGTGGCGTGCTCAATTGACGCCAACTGGAAGCGGGTTGGTCACCGTGCACATTGAGGCTGAAGCCGACATATCGCAGCAGACAGACACTTCGGACACGCCCACCGACGACCCGCT
The DNA here is from genome assembly GCF_056405435.1 of Rhizobacter sp. P1_G5. Classification (NCBI taxonomy): domain Bacteria; kingdom Pseudomonadati; phylum Pseudomonadota; class Betaproteobacteria; order Burkholderiales; family Sphaerotilaceae; genus Rhizobacter; species Rhizobacter sp. P1_G5. The sequence goes on from NZ_JBFUCB010000508.1 coordinate 494, forward strand.
GTTCGGCATGTGGCGTGATCGCGAAGACATGAAAGATGTCGAGGGCTACATCCGATCGATTCGTGCCTCGCGTTTCAACGCGGACGGCACGCCACGCAACGACTGAGGTTGCCGATGCTGATCGATTCAGATGTGCTGGTGTGGCACACGCGTGGTCATGTCGGCGCGGCCCGGCGTCTGGGCCATATTCGCCCATGGCGCATGTCGGTGGTGACGTACATCGAGCTCGCCCAGGGTTGCCGAAACAAGCGAGAGCTGCTGCAGCTGAAGAAAAGCCTGGCCGCGAGACGCACGGAAATCGTCCCGCTGACACCGGCCATCTCGCAGCGCGCGACAGAACTTGTCGAAGCGATGGCGTTGTCGCATGGTCTGCGGCTGGCTGATGCGCTCATCGCGGCGACCGCGGTCGAACATCAGGCCGTGCTGCTGACCGGCAATCGCAAGCACTTCCATGCAGTGCCTGAGATGCAGATCGAGGCGTTCGAGCCTTGATCTGCCAAAGGGCCGACCTGCGGCATGACACACGCCGCAGGCCAACCCCTCGCATCACGCCGGCGGCCGCACCGCCTGGCGAGCCAGCAGCTTCCATGCGCCGCCCTGGCGTTGCCACACCTGCAGCACGTGCAGCTTGACGTTGCCGGCCACGCCGCGGTCGTTGGTCTTGGCGACCAGCGTGTGGCGGATGATCGTGACGTCCTGCACCACCTTGACCGTCTGGTCGCTGATGTCGATGCTGACGAAATCGGAGTTACCGGCCACCAGGTCGCCGATGAAGCTCGCCTTCGTGTCGATCCTGCCACCCGAGTGGCCGTAGCTCAGCTCATCGGCCACCAGCACGCTCAGCACCGCCTGGTCGGGGTCGACCATCGCGACGCGCAGCTTCTCGGCCGCGGCCACGGCTGAATCGTTCGCGCCACCGCTGCCGGCGGGCAKCACCGAACAGGCGCACAGCGCCAGGCTGYCGGCCAGCACGCCAAGCATGGTCTTGATCTTCATCATCGTCGTCTCCTTCAGGGGGTCATGAGGCCGGATCGGATGTCGTACGTCATCGTACAACTGCGAAACGGGCCGCATTATGAGGAGACCGATGTGCCCGCTGCCATGCGGGTTAGCCCTGGGTATCGGGGATCGCGATGGATCAGTTGTATGACGAGTTATGCCGTACGCAGTGCCGCCTTCAGTTCCTCACCCAGCTCCGGCTTCTGCGCGAACGGATCGGTCGGGTTGCGCGGCGTCATGATGTCCTCGAGCCGCGTCTGCACGCTGGCGAGGCTCTTCGGGTGGCTGAAGATGTAGAAGCGGTCATTGGCAATCGCATCGAACACCATCTGCGCCACGTCGGCGGCGCTGAGCTTGCCGCTGGTCACCGCCTTGTTGCTCATCGCCTGCGCGATCAGCTGGCTCTTCGTGGGCTTCACGGCGCCGTCGCGCAGGTCGGCCGGCCGGTTGCGATGGCTCTGGTGGATGCCGGTGGGCACGAAGAACGGGCACAGCACCGAGGCGCTCACCTGGTCGGTGACGAGGCGCAGGTCCTGGTAGAGCGTCTCGCTGAGCGCAACGACCGCATGCTTGGTCACGTTGTAGACGCCCATGTTGGGTGCGCACACCATGCCGGCCATCGACGCGGTGTTGACGATGTGGCCGCGCCACGCGGGATCTTTCCCTGCAGCCTCCAGCATCATCGGCGTGAAGACCCGCACGCCGTGCGCGACGCCCATCAGGTTGACGCCGACGACCCACTCCCAGTCCTTCAGCGTGTGTTCCCAGATCAGCCCGCCGGCCCCGACGCCGGCGTTGTTGAAGACGAAGTTCGGCGCGCCGAAGCGCTCGAAGGTGGCCGCGCCCAGCGCCTCGACCTCGGCCGCCTTCGCGACATCGATCCGCTGCGCGAGCACCTGCGCGCCGAGGCTGCGGATCTCGGCCGCCGCGGCATCGAGCGCGTCCTGCTGCACGTCGGCCATCACGACGTTCATGCCCAATCGCGCGGCGATGCGCGAAGCCTCGAGCCCGAACCCCGAACCCGCGCCGGTGATGACGGCGGTGCCACCCTTGAAGTTCTTCATGTCGTCTCCGTTGAAACCTTCTTGACCTGGTAGCCGATGCGTGGGAAATGCACGTGCAGCAGCCCGCCGCGCTCGTCGCGCCGCTCGATGACGACCTCGTGCGCCGTGAGCCCGACCAGCGCGCCGGCCACCGGATCGGGCGCGTAATCGGTGGGCATCACGGTGACGGCCGTACCGGCGTCGAAGCCGAGGCCGGGCTCCACCTTCGTCGGCACGTGCCCGGTGGTGCGCGCGGCGATGTCGAGCGCGTCGGCACTCGTCATCTTCTCGACCGTGCCGTGCCCGAACGCCGCGACCCGCTCGTACCAGCCGATCAGCTTCTGGAACGGCGCGAGGATGGTCGCGACGGGCGGCGCGCGGCGCACGTACCACAGCGATTGCGCGACCGAGAAATCCGCGATGCAGGGCTGCGCGCCCATCAAGAACGGCCGGCCATCGGCCACCTGCGATTCGAGCCAACTGAAGTAGCTCTGCAGTTGCACGGCGGCATCGGCGGTGGTCACGCGGCGCATGCCGGCGGTCATCGCGGCGCGATCCGCACCGAAGGCCTTCAGGAACTCGGGTGGCGCCCCTTCGAAGATGTGGGCCACGCCGGCCGGCTGCATCGTGTACGGGATCGCCGTCCAGAACAGCGTCGAATCGGCCCACTGCGCGACGAGGTGCTGCAGTTCGCCGGCGGCATGCGGATAGAGCGCCGGCTTGGGCGCCAGCGTGTCGATCACGCGGGCCATCAGTGCGGTGTCGCACCAGATGTCGGCCCCGATCTGCAGGAACGGCGTGCGGCGGTAGCCACCGGTCAACGCAACGACGTCGGGCTTGGGCAGCATCACCGGCACCTTGACCGATTTCCACGCCAGCCCCTTGAAGCCGAGGATCAGGCGGATCTTCTCGGAGAACGGCGAGCCGTCGTAGTGATGCAGGATCAGGTCGGTCATCGTCTCACCCCTTCGGCGCCCGCGGCGCAAAGATGATCCGCCAGGTACCGCGCACATCGCGAACCTCGGCCTGGTGCAAGGCACCCTTCTCCACCAGCAGGCGATGCAGGCGAGGCAGGTGGTAGTGCGGCACGGCGGGGTACAGGTGATGCTCCAGGTGGTAGTTCACATGGTGCGGGAACAGCAGCGCCCGGCCCATCACGTTGGCGACACTGCCGCTCGTGCGGTTGCTGCGCGCCGCCGTCAGCGGCGACGACAGGTCGGTCACGCCGCCGTGCTCCATGATCGCGCGCAGCCGCAGGATCGGTTGCAGCACCGTCAGCAGCGRCAGCATCCACAGGATGGCGTATTGCAGCAGGCCGCGGCCGCCGCCGAAGGCCCAGCAGAGCAGCGGCGCCGCCACCTGAAACGCCACCACCGCCCAGCGGTCGCGCCGCGCGCTGGCACGCAGCTGCGGCGAGGTGTCGTCCAGCGGCCGGGCCGCCTTCTGCGTCACGTCATTGAGTGCCGGCGCGCCGAAGAAGTACGCGAAGGTCTTCCACGCATTCCAGCCGACCAGGTCCTGGCCCAGCTTCTTCCACAGGTACCCCACGCCACGCGGATAACCGCCGTGGATGGCCGTGTCGGGGTCTTCCGCCGTGTAGAGGTTGTTGTGGTGCAGCCGGTGGATCACGCGGTAGGTGCACATCGAGATGCCGCCGGCCATGCCGATCAGCCGGCCCACCGCATCGTTGACGCCGCGGTGGCTGAACAGCCGGTAGTGCGCCGATTCGTGCGCCAGGATGAACAGGCCGTGCTGGTGCACGCCGATCACCCCCACCGCGAGGATCGCGATCGCCCAGCCCCACGGCATGCCCCAGGTGAGCAAGGCCGCAGCCACCGCCAGCGCAATGCTGCCGAACGTGACCCCCACCGCGCCCAGCGAGCGCCAGTCGTTCAACTGCGTCAGCGACGCGATCTCGCCGGCGTTCAGGATGCGGCGTGCCGCCGC
>NZ_JBFUCB010000509.1:0-4471 GCF_056405435.1 Rhizobacter sp. P1_G5
GCCCAAACTCCCGCCACTCACTTCGTTCGTTGTGGTCAAACAGTGGGCGACAGTCAGTTCACGAAGCGTGCTGCGCACGCGGGCCATGAAACCAGCCAGCTCCGGCGCCACTCCCTTATTGGCGCTCCCCAGACTCCCCGCCCGCGCCTTTGCCGCGCCGAACCATCAGCGCTCTCGGAGACTCTCCCCCGCATGCTCGACCAGCGGTGCCAGCACGAAATCGATCACGCGGCGCGTGCCGATCTTCACTTCGGCCGACACCGACATGCCAGCGCTCAACGGTACCGCGCGGCCGTCGATCTCGATGGTCTTGCGCTCCAGCCGCACCCGCGTCGAATACACCAGCCCGCGCTTGTCGTCGTTGATCGCATCGCTCGATACCGACGCGACGCGCGCGTGCAGCACGCCGTAGCGCGTGTACGGGAAGGTCTCCACCTTCACCTCGGCCGATTGCCCCGGCGCGATGAATCCGATGTCGCGGTTCTCGACCAGCGCCTCGACCTCCAGCGGGGCGTCGCGTGGCACCACCACCATCAGCGGCTGCGCCGCCGTCACGACGCCGCCCACGGTGTGCACCGCGAGCTGCTGCACCGTGCCGTCGACCGGCGCGAGCAGGCGCTGTGCATCGCGGCGCGCCGCCGCCTTGCGCTGCTCCTGCTCCAGCGCCGCCACGCGTTGCTGCGCGGTGGTGATGCCATCCAGCGCGCTGCGCCGCGCCTCGGCCACCAGCTGGTCGCGCTGGCGGCGTGACTGCAGCAGGCCGGCGTCCATCTCGCCCACGCGGCTGCGCATCGTCGCCAGGTCGGCCTCCTGTTCGATGCGCGCCTGCTCGCGCTCGAGGTAGCCGTGACGCGACACGAAATTCCGGTCGGCCAGGTCCTTCAGGTCGGCTGCGCGCTGGCGTGCGAGCGGCACGGTCTGTTCCAGCTTGCGCACCGCTTCGAGCGTCGAGTGGCGGCTCGCCTCGCGCTGCGCCCTCTCGGCGTCCAGCCGGGCCAGGCGCGCGAGGTGCTCGCCGATCTGGCCGGCCAGCATGCGGCGGGCCTCGTCGAAGTCGCGGTCGCTGACCGACGCGGGGCGCCGCAGCGGCGCGTCGTGCCCGCCGGCCACCGCGTCGAGCAAGGCCTGCCCGCGCGCGATCTGCAATCGGGCTGCCGCCAGCTCGCCTTCGCTGCGCTGCAGGTCGGCCTGCGTGACGGTCGGGTCCAGCTCGATCAGCACGTCGCCCGCACGCACCGCCTGCCCCTCGGCCACGCGGATCGCACGCACCGTGCCGGCCTCCAGCGGCTGCACGGTCTTGCTGCCCTCGGCCGGCACCACCCTGCCGGGCGCCACCGCGACGATGTCGAGCCGGCCGAACACCGCCCACAGCAGCGCAAGCAGCGCGAAGCCGAGCAGCAGTCCGATCGCCACATGCGGCGCCGGCGACAGCGGCGTCTCCTGCAGCGACTGCGCATCCGGCAGGAACCGCAGCTCGTGCGGAAGACGGCGTGGCGGCGCCAACTCGGCGCGGGCACACCAGGCCAGGCGCCCTGCGCGCCCGTAGCGGCCCAGCAGCGCGCCGAACGCGAGCAGCCCGAGCGGAATCCTCGTCATCGGCACTCCTTCATGCGGGCGCTTCATCCGTGCTGCAGGCGATGCAGCCGCGCGTAGTGCCCGGCCTCGCGCCGCAGCAGCTCGGCATGCGGGCCGGCCTCGACGATGCGGCCTTCGTCCATCACGACGATGCGGTGGGCATCGCGCACCGCCGACAAGCGGTGCGCGATGACGATCACCGTGCGGCCGTGGCAGATCGCCTTCATGTTGTCGTGCACGATGCGCTCGGATTCGACGTCCAGCGCGCTGGTCGCCTCGTCGAAGACCAGGATGCGCGGGTTGCCGATCAGCGCGCGCGCGATCGCCAGCCGTTGGCGCTGCCCGCCGGACAGCGTCGAGCCGTGCTCGCCGACCAGCGTGTCGTAGCCCTCCGGCAGGGCCGTGATGAACTCGTGCGCGCCGGCGAGCGTCGCGGCCTGGATCACCGCCTCCAGCGGCGTGCCGGCATCGGCCAGCGCGATGTTCTCGCGGATGCTGCGGTTGAACAGCATGTTGTCCTGCAGCACGACGCCGATCTGCCGGCGCAGCGAACTCGACTCGAGGGTCGACAGGTCGATGCCGTCGATCAGCACGCGCCCGCGTTCGGGGACGTACAGCCGCTGCAGCAGCTTCGCGAGCGTGCTCTTGCCCGAGCCGGAACGGCCGACGATGCCGATCACCTCGCCGGCCGCGATGTCGATCGACAGGCCCTCGATCACCGGCGCGCGGTCGGGACGGTAGCGGAACTGCACGTCGTCGAACGTGATGCGCCCGCTCACGCGCGGCAGGCTGCCGCGCGCGCCGCTGCTTTCGGTGCGGGTGTCGAGGATGTCGGCCAGGCGCTGCATCGACACGCCGGTCTGCTGGAAGTCGGTCCACAACTGGGCCAGCCGCATCACCGGCTGCGCGATCTGGCCGGCCAGCATGTTGAAGACCACCAGCTGGCCGACGCTCATGCGGCCGTCGATCACCAGCCGCGCGCCGACGTAGAGCGTCGCGAGCGTGACCAGCTTCGACACCATCGAGACGCCGCCCTGCGCGAGGCTCGCGATCGTGGTGGTGCGCAGGCCCGCCGACACGTAGGCGGCGAGCTGCCGGTCCCAGCGGCGCGTCCACTGCGGCTCCACGGCCATCGACTTGACGGTGTCGATGCCGTGCACCGTCTCCACCAGGAAAGCCTGGTTCTCGGCGCCGCGGTTGAACTTGTCATTCAGGCGTGCGCGCAGCAGCGGCGTGAGGGCCGCCGACAGCAGCAGGTAGCACGGCAGCGAGGCCAGCACGATCAGCGTCAGCCAGCCGCTGTAGCACAGCATCACCGCGATGAAGACGACCGAGAACAGCAGGTCGAGCACGACGGTGAGCGCGCTGCCGGTCAGGAAGCTGCGGACGTTCTCGAGCTCGCGCACGCGCGCCACCGTGTCGCCGACGCGCCGTGCCTGGAAGTACGCGAGCGGCAGCGCCAGCAGGTGGCGGAACAGCCGCGCGCCGAGCTCGACGTCGATGCGGCTCGTCGTGTGCGCAAAAACGTAGCTGCGCAAGGCCGTCAGCGCGACCTCGAAGACCATCACGGCGCCCAGGCCGATCGCGATCACGTCGAGCGTCGTGAAGCCGCGGTGCACCAGCACCTTGTCCATCACCACCTGGAAGAACAGCGGCGTGACCAGCGCGAACAGCTGCAGCGCAAGGCTCACCAGCAGCACCTCGCCGAGCAGCCGGCGGTGCCGCACGACCGACGGGATGAACCAGGTGAAGTCGAAGCGGCCCCATTCGCGGCCGGCCGAGGCCTGCGACGCGAACAGGATCAGCTCGCCGGACCAGCGCGCGCGCAGCGCGTCATGGCTGAGCAGCTCCGGGCGGCCGACCGCCGGGTCGTGGACCAGCACCTGGTCGCCGTCGATGCGGGCGATGAGGAAGAAGCCGGCCGCCGACGTGTCGGCTCCCGGTGCGGGCACCGATCGCGCCATGACGGGCAGCGCCAGGCGGGGCAACCGGTCGATGCTGCTGCGAACCGCCCTGGCCCGCAGCTGCAGCTGCCTGGCCGCCAGCAGGATGTCCGGCGTCGACCACGGCCGCCCGCGCACGGCCAGCTCATGGGCCAGCTGTTCGGGATCGGCGGCCACGCCATGCAGCCGCGCCATCATCACCAGGCAGTCGAGCCCGGTGTCGACGGCACGGCCCGCGGGGGCCGCCGGGTGCGTCAGGGCTTCGATCTCAGTTCCACGCAGCCAGCACGAGCGACTGGCTGCTGGCACCGGCCGACAGCGTCGGCAAGGTGTCTGCCGCAGCCGGCGGCGAGAACGCAGCCATCGCGCTGACCAGGGCCGCTGTCGCCGAGGTGGTGATGCCCAGCGCGGTCTCGCGGTTGCTGCCGGCGCTGACGACGGCGGCGGTGGCCGTGGTCGATATCGCCGCCAGGATCTGGTCGAGACCCCAGGTGGTGGTTCCCCCCTCGAAGGTGATCTCCTGCAGCGGGTTGTAGGCGTTGGTCGCACTGCCGCCGTACAGGAAGTCCTTCACGGTGATGGTGTCTGTGGTGTCGTTGACCGAGATGATCAGCGAGGTGCCCGACTTGGTGAGCGTCACGTCCTTGTACCCGACATTGGTGAAGGACAGCGTGTTGTTCTTGCCGGCGGCGGTGTCGTAGGTGGAGGCGAGGGTGTCCTGGCCGTCGCCCTCGGTGAAGTTGTAGGTGTCGTCGCCGAGACCGCCGGTGATGGTGTCGTTGCCCAGCCCACCGGTGATGGTGTCGTTGCGGATGGTGCCGACCAGGGTGTCGTTGCCGGAGGTGCCCKWGTAGAKCKYCTYGAGGATTGCGTCGATGCCYACGCTCTCGCCTGGGGGKGTGTCGTAGAACTTGATGGCCTGCAGCGGGTTGTAGCTGTTGAGCGGGTCGTTG
>NZ_JBFUCB010000510.1:0-4467 GCF_056405435.1 Rhizobacter sp. P1_G5
GTGTGGAGCCCCGACGGCAGTCTGCTCGTCGCGGGCTTCGCAGGACGCGGCGGCCTGCGGGCCTTCGATACCGAGGGTAAGCAGGTCTTCGTCGACGAATTCGGCGACAGCGTCTATGGCGTGGCCGTGGCGCCCGGGCTCATGGCCGCCGCAAGCCTGGATGGCTCGCTGCGCGTCTACACCCAGTCATACGACGGCAAGGGTCAGCACTACGCTGCAAAGACCCGCCGCGACCTGCCCGCCCAGCCGGCTTCGCTCGCCTTCTCGCCMTCGGGAACCTTGCTTGCCATCGGCTATGTGCTGCCCGGCAAGGGGCCGGATGTCGTGGACTGGGCCAACGGCCGGATCACGGCGGGACCGACACCCACCCGACTCGGACGCGACACCTTGCTGAGCGTGGCGTGGTCACCCGATGGCCGATTCGTCTACGCGGCCGGTTCCTATCCGTTCGAACGGCGCAATGCACGGCTGGTGGTCTTCGAACCCGGTGACCGTACAGGCGCCGAGATCGAGACCGGCGCACCCTCGACCATCACCGACCTGCTGACACTGCCCGGAGGGCGCCTGGCCTTCGCCAGCGCCAATGGATCCTGGGGAACGCTCGACATCGGCGCAGGTCGCGGAACCCTGACTCCGCCCGAGCTGCCCGACCTGGACGGTGCGCGTAACCTGCTCGCCAGCGAGGAGGGTTCGACCCTCAGCTGGGCTCTTGACGGCGGCCGCGATCGCGTGACCTTCGATCTCGCGACACGTCTGATTCGCAGCGGCGATGCTGGCCCCGGGCTGAACCCGCCGCTGCTGCGGCGCTCGATGCTGGACGCGCCCTCCGACTGGGAGAACCACCGCAATCCGCAGGTCAACGGGGTGCGCATTCCCATGGCAGCGGACGAGATGTCTCGCGCGACCGCCCTGTTCGCGACGGGCGGGGACGCCTTGCTCGGCACCAGCCAAGCGCTGTACCGGCTGGGTCCCGGCGGGACACCGGTGTGGCGCAAGGCCATGCACACCGAAGTGCGTGCGGTCAACATCAGCCGCGGCGGCAAGCTCATCTGCGTGGCGATGCTGGACGGCACGGTGCGCCTGCTGCGGGCGACCGACGGCGAGGAACTGCTGACCGTGCTGATGCTGCGCGACCGCCGATGGATCGTCTGGTCGCCGGACGGGTACTACGACGCGTCAGTGGGCGCCGATCGGCTGGTCGGCTGGGTCTTCAACCGTCAGAGCGGTACGGCGGCCGACTATTTTCCCGCCGCTCGTCTGCGCGAGCGCTTTCATCGGCCTCGCTACATCGACCTGCTGTTGCAGACGCTGGATCGTCAGCTGGCTGCCCGGGAGCAGGAACGAGAGATCGCCGCCGACGGCACGACTGCTGCGCCCCTTGCAGCCCCAGTCCGGGTGGCGCAGATGCCGCCGACGCTGCGCTCGCCGGTCCGCTCGATCGACCTGCCCGATGCCCCGGCCGAAACCGAGGTCGAGGTCCAGATCGCCCTGGTGGTACGAGCACAGGCGGACAGTGGTCCGATCCGGTACGAGGCACGCGTCGATGGACGCAGGGAGAACGTCGTTGCCGTGGAAGCCGCTCGCGGACCAGATGGCGACCGTTYGGTGCAACTGCGGCTTCACGTACCGGCATCGGCCACCGCGCTGTACCTTGCCGCGCGCGATGGGAACGGCTACTCGGAACGTCTCGACCTGGAGCTGCGGCCAGGTCGAACCGTCGAAACGAAGGCTGCAGCGCCTGCGCTGGCGGCCGAGCCGTCGCCCATCGCACTCTCCCCCTCCGAGGCAACGCCCCTTTGCGGCGACAACCCCACCGCGGCATCACGCGCGCCCAACTCAGCGGGCCTGAAGCGGCTGTTCGTGCTGGCCATCGGCGCCGGCCGGGCAAGGAATCGGGAGCCCTTGCAATTCGCGTCCAAGGACGCGACCGACTTCGTTTCGGTCATTCGGCTGCAGGAAGGACGGCTGTACGAAAACGTGATCGCAGGTTGCCTGCTGGATGCTCATGCCACCGCCAGCAACGTGCGATCGGCGCTGGCCTGGCTGGCGCATGCCGGCACCAAACACGACAACTTCATCGTATTCCTGGCGGGACACGGGCAGACACGCAGCGACGGCAGCTACCTGTTCACCACGGCCGATGGCGGCGACGGCGGTCCGGCGCTCGATGACACGGCATTGCGCGAGGCACTCAACCAGTTGCCCGGGCACGTGGTGCTGTTCGTTGACACCTGCCGTGCCTCCAGAGTCCTGGGCCCCGCGGGCCGCTATGACAGCGGCTTCGTCCGGTTCATCGAACAGGTCGGCGAACGCAGCCTGGCTGTCTTCGCGGCGTCCTCCGGCGCGCCCCCTGCGCAGGAGAACACGGCCTTGGGAAACGGCGCCTTCACGTCCGCCATCCTGACCGGCCTGCGCGGTGCAGCGGACCTGTTGAACGAGCGCAGCATCACCTACAAGGGTTTCGACTTGTACATGAGCCGCAAGGTCCCCGCGCTCACCGGCAAAACCCAGACACCGGTATCTCGTCTCCCACCGTTCATGCCGGACAACGTTCTGGCGAAGCTATGAGGGATGCCGCTTGAACATTCCGCACAGCCCATCGTCGCGCTACGCAGCCCTGCTGGCCGTATTTGCAGCATTCGCATTGGCGGTCGCGGTCTACGCACTGGATCGTCCGCGCGGCAGTGCACCGCTGCTGCCCGCGATGCTGCGCATCGCGGACGGATCCGCATCGCACCTGGGGGTGCTCGGCGGCAGCCTGCCGAGCCTCGCGCATGCTTTCGCGACCAGCCTGCTGACCTGCCTGCTGCTGCCTGCGAGTCGCACGATGCACATCGCCGCGTGTGGCGCATGGGCGATCATCGACTCCGCTTTTGAAGTTCTTCAGCACCCGATGGTATGGCCGCCGGCCGTCGTGCTTCTGAATCAGACGCACGCGAGCTGGCTGCTGCCCAACCGTGTCGCCGCCTACCTCGTACGCGGCACCTTCGATCCCTGCGACCTCGCGGCCTGCTGGATCGGTGCGCTCGCGGCGCTCGCCTTCGCCTTCGCAAGGCTTCGCCCCCCTCCTGTCACCCGGACTCCGCCATGACTGCACTCACCTCGATCGCGGCACGCGGCGTGGCCATCGCCGCCCTCTTCGTCCTCGGCATCGCGTCGATCATCGGCTCGGGCGGTGGCGGGGGCGGCAACGACACAGTGCCCTTGAGCATCGTGTCGCAGCCGGTCGACCAGAGCGTGCTCGACGGCACGACGGCCAGCTTCGGCGTGATCGCGAACAGCGCCCAGCGCTACCAGTGGCAGCGTCTCGAAGGCGGATCGTGGGTCGACATCGCCGGAGCCACCTCGTCCGCCTACACCTTCGGCGCCAACCTGGCGCAGAACAACCTGCAGCTGCGTGTGGTGGTGTCGGACGCCAGCTCGTCCATCACGAGCAGGCCGGTCACCCTGACGGTGACGACCTCCGTCGTGCCCGCGAGCATCACCGTCGAGCCGGCCAACGTCACCGCCAACGCGGGGCTGGACGCCGTCTTCACGGTGGCCGCCGCCGGCACGTCGCCGTCGTACCGCTGGGAGTCGAGCCCCGATGGAACCCATTGGAGCGACGTGCCCAACGGCAATRCATACACGCTGATCCTCTCGCCGGCACTTGAATCGGACAACGGCAAGTCGTTCCGCGTCACCGTGAGCAACGCCGGAGGCAGCGTCGTCAGCCGCGCCGTCACGCTGTCGGTCGCGGTCGAGTTCATCGTGGTCAGCGGCGGCGATGCGTGCGGCGGCAACTGCGGTGGCGACAGCGGCGACGGCAGCGGGGTCGGCGCCGGAGACGGGGGCTCCGGCTCGGCAGGCCCCGGCTTGTCGGCGATGCGCAATGCGCGTGCCACCGTCTACAAGCCGGACGGTCAGTTGCTGGGCAGCGCGGAACTCAGCGAGGACTTCCTGGTGTCGCTCTACCCCCGCGCATACACGGGTCCGTTCATCGTCGAGTTCGGGGACGACGGCAGCGGCAACGGCATGTACTTCGACGAAGCCAAACGCTCCTGGCTGGCGCTGCAGGGCCAGAAGCTGCATGTGATGGTTCCGCAGCTGACGCACCACATCAGCGCCAACCCGATGACCGAAGCCGCCTACCAGTGGGCGCTGCGACAGTTCGGATCGCAGGCCGCGCTCACACAGGTGGCCATGCAGCAGGCCAACACGTTGATGCTGGCGCAATTGAACGCCAAGCTGCCGAGCGCCTACCAGACCACCGACGTCAGCAACTTCATGATTCCGCTGTCCAGCACGTCAGGACGCGGCGCCCTCACCAACACCTGGGCCGGCCGCTACGGCGCCGTGATGGCCGCGCTGCCGATCGCAGGAACGCTGTTCGACTCGTCACTGGCATCGCCGGCGCTGTCCTTCGCGCGGCAGTTGACGGAGGACATCAAGGACGATGGCGGCTTCAACGCATCGGCGGCGGTGGCG
>NZ_JBFUCB010000511.1:0-4447 GCF_056405435.1 Rhizobacter sp. P1_G5
AGATTGCCCGCGCCAGGGACCTGCCACCCACCAGAACGACAACGCCGATGGCCACCGCCTCGAAAGACCCGAAGCCGCCGCGCCGCACGGCCGAGCGCATCCTCGAGGTCGCACTCGACCTGTTCAACCGCTTCGGCGAACCGAACGTCTCGACGACGCTGATCTCGGCCGAGCTGAAGATCAGTCCCGGGAACCTGTACTACCACTACCCGGCGAAGGACGAGCTGATCAACACGCTGTTCGGCCGCTACGAGCAATCGCTGCTCACGCTGCTGCGCGCGGCCGATGACGTGCGCCACGTCGAGGACGCGTGGCTGTTCTTCCACATGCTGTTCGAGCTGATCTGGCAATACCGCTTCCTGTACCGCGACCTGAACGACCTGCTGTCGAAGAACCGCCGGCTGGAAACGCAGTTCCAGAAGATCCTCGACGAGAAGTCGCGCGCGGTGCGTGCGGTGCTCGACGGCCTGGCGCGCGGTGGTGCCATCGCGAAGTCCGGCCGGTCCGGCCTCGACGCCCGCGAGACCGAGCCGGTCGCGACCGCGATGGTGGTCGTGCTGACCTACTGGCTGAGCTACGAGTACGTGCGCGACCCGCGCCATGCGCTCGAGCCCGAGAGCGCCGGTGCCGCATTGCTTCGCGGCGCCTTCCATGTGCTGAGCCTGCTGACGCCTTACCTCGACGCCGCCGCGCGCGAGCACCTGCTCGCGCTGGTCGGCAATTACCAGAATGCGCTGCCCAAGCGCTGACCCCAGGAGACAACCATGGCCAAGTGGACCGCTTTCCCGTACGACGCCGCCGAGTACAGCTTCGACGCCGCGAGCCTGAAGAAGAAGTGGGCGCGGCTGCATGCCGGCGATGCCGAGCCGCTGCCGAAGGACGACAAGGTGCTGGCCGCGTGGGCGCTGTTCCACGCCGGCGAGTTCCAGAAGGCGACCGAGGCGGGGCTGAAGGCGGGCGGCGCCGGCATCACGGTCGCGAACAAGGCGCAGGCGATCTACGCGAACTACCTGGAGACGAACGAGAAGACCAAGCTCGCGCTGTTCCAGGAGGTCGCCGAGCGCGCCGAGGCGCAGGCCGCCGAGGACCCGAAGAACGCGAACGCCTGGTACCTGTCGGCCTATGCGCTGGGCCGCTACAGCCAGGGCATCAGCGTCGCGAAGGCGCTGGCCCAGGGGCTGGGCAGCAAGGTCAAGGGCGCGCTGGAGACGGCGATCAAGCTGCAGCCCAAGCATGCCGATGCGCACATCGGCCTCGGCACCTTCCACGCCGAGGTGATCGACAAGGTGGGCTCGCTGCTCGGCCGCACGCAGGGGGCCAGCAAGGAGGCGGGCCTGGCAGCCTTCAAGACCGCGCTGAAGCTGAACCCGGATTCGGCGATCGCGATGGTGGAGTACGCGAACGGCCTGGTGATGCTCGAGGGCGACAAGAAGATGAAGGAGGCCGAGCAGCTGTATGCCGACGCGGCCGCGTTCAATCCGGCAGATGCGATGGAGCGGCTGGACGTGGAGATGGCGAAGGCGGAGCTGGAGGAGTAGCGCCCGCATCGGCGGAACGCTGCAGGCGCCGCCGCAGCCCCTCGAGGTCGATCACCCGCAGCCCGCCGTATTCGATGCGGATCAGCCCCTCGGCCTGCAGCGCATGCAGTGCCTCGTTGACCCGCTGCCGCGACAACCCCACCAGGTAGCCCAACTCCTGCTGCGTGATCCGCAGCAGCGTGCCGACGCCCGGGTACAGCACCGGATGAAACAGCGATGCCAGGCTGCGCGCGACCCGCGCATCCGGATCGTTGAGCCGATCGATCTCGCGCGCCCCGATGAACTGCCCGAGCCGCTCGTTCAGCTGCTGCATCACGAAGCGGTTGAACGGGATGCTGCGGTCGATCAGCCAGTGGAAGGTCTCGACCGTGATGCCCGCGACCACGCTCTTGCGCAGCGCCTGGATGTTGTAGCGGTAGACCTCGCGCTTGAGCACCGTGCCCTCGCCGAACCAGCCGCCCGGCGGCACGCCGGTGAAGGTGATCGGCATGCCGAGCGCCGAGTCGTTGCTCATCTTCAGCAGCCCGTCGACCACGCCGAACCAGAAGGTCGCCGGCTTGCCGACCCGGCACAGCAGCTCGCCGGCATCCACCTGCACCACCTTCAGGTCGTCGACGGCACGCTCGCGCTCGTCGGCCTGCAGCGACTGCAGCCACGGGATGTCGCGCAGTTCGTCCGCATTCGCCTGGCGGGCACGCACGCGCAGCGGCGGCTGCCCGGCTTTCGGCAGGGTCGGCACGACCGGTGGAATCACGGCTCCCATGAAGATGTCCTCGCCATCCTCGGGATTGTGGGCAGCGGTGCGAGGGATCGTCAAACCGGCAGAATCCGCCGATCCCTGCCGCGAGGACGCGCGATGCATCCGTGCCAGCTCGATCACATCACCATCACCGCCCCGACGCTGGCGCAGGGCGCCGCGTTCGTCCGTGACACGCTCGGTGTCGAGCTGCAGACCGGCGGCGAGCATCCGCGCATGGGCACGCACAACCTGCTGCTGCGCCTGGGCGACGACCTCTTCCTCGAAGTCATCGCGGTGAATCCCGCCGCGCCTGCGCCGGGCCGGCCGCGCTGGTTCGCACTCGACACGTTGCACCCGCACGCCCCGCCCCGCCTGTCCAACTGGGTCGCGCGCACCAGCGACATCCGAAGCGCCACCGCGGCTGCGCCGGAAGCACTCGGCGAGATCGAGCCGATCACCCGTGGCGCATTGCAGTGGCTCATCACCATCCCACTCGACGGGAGCTTGCCGATGGACGGCATCGCGCCGGCCCTGATCGAACGGCAGGCATCCACCCATCCTGCCGCCGGCCTCCAGGACGTGGGCTGCACGCTGCACCGCTTCGAGGCCCGGCATCCGGAGCCTGAGCGCGTGACGGCCTTGCTCGCGACGCTCGGGCTCGACACGTCCGTGCAGGTGTCGCCGCTCCCCGCCGGCGCCCGACCGCAGTTGGTCGCGCACATCCACACGCCGCACGGCCTGCGCACGATCGGCACGTAGCCCCGGGTAAGACCGAAGGGGGATGTCCCGAAGATTGTCGTCAGAACGACAACCTGGCGTCAAACTTGTTCGTACAGTCGCCGCACACACAAGGAGACAGCGGTGCTGACGACGTTCCCCCGTCTGATGCTCGACCATGCCGCGCAGCGGCCGGACGCCCCGGCGCTGCGCGAGAAGGAGTTCGGCATCTGGCAGACGCTGAGCTGGACCCAGCTCGCCACGCTGGTGCGCGAGCTGGCCGCCGGCTTCGCGCAGGCCGGCCTGCAGCGCGGCCAGCACCTGATCGTCGTCGGCGAGAACCGGCCCCGGCTGTACGCGACGATGCTCGCCGCGCAATCGCTGGGCGCCATTCCCGTGCCGCTGTACCAGGATGCGGCCGCCGCCGAGTTCGTCTTCCCGGTCGTCAATGCCGGCGTCGCGTTCGCGGTGGTCGAAGACCAGGAGCAGGTCGACAAGCTGCTCGAGATCCGCCCGCAGTGCCCCGCCCCGGCCCTCACCCACATCTGGTTCGACGACCCGCGCGGGCTGCGCCACTACGACGAACCCGGCCTCGCCCCGCTCGACGCGCTGGTCACGGCCGGCCGCCTCTTCCATGCCGCGCACCCGGCGCACGTCCACGATGAAGTGCAGCGCAACCGGCCCGAAGACGTCGCCGCCATGTTCTTCACCTCCGGCACCACCGGCCAGCCGAAGGGCGTGGTGCACACGCATGCGAGCCTGATCGACCGGGCGCGCGCCGGCGCCCGCTTCGACAAGCTGACCGAGCGCGAAGAGGTGCTCGCCTACCTGCCGGCCGCGTGGATCGGCCAGAACGTGTTCTCGTACGCGCAKTGGCTCACCTGCGGCTACGTCGTCAACTGCCCGGAGTCGCCCGCCACCGTCGGCATCGACCTGAAGGAGGTCGGGCCGACCTACTACTTCGCGCCGCCGCGCGTCTTCGAGGCGCTGCTCACCAGCGTGATGATCCGCATGGAAGACGCGAGCGCGCCCAAGCGCTGGCTGTTCCGCCACTGCATGGCGCTTGCGCGGCGCGTCGGCCCGGCGCGCATGGACGGCAAGCCGCTCGCGTTGCGCGACCGGCTGGCCTGGGCGCTCGGCAACCTGCTGATCTACGGCCCGCTGCGCAACACGCTGGGCCTGTCGCGCGTGCGCGTGGCCTACACCGCCGGCGAGGCGATCGGGCCGGACCTGTTCAGCTTCTACCGCTCGATCGGCATCAACCTGAAGCAGCTCTACGGCTCGACCGAGACCGCCGTGTTCGTCTGCCTGCAACCCGACCACCAGGCGCGCGCCGACACGGTGGGCATCCCGATCGACGGCGTGGAGCTGAAGGTCGGTGCCGAYGGCGAGGTGCTGGTGCGCTCGGCCGGCTTGCTGAAGGGCTACTACCGCAACGAGGCCGCGACGGCCG
>NZ_JBFUCB010000512.1:0-4438 GCF_056405435.1 Rhizobacter sp. P1_G5
GGGTTGTCCAGCTCGCGCGGGACCGCGACGGTGGCGGCGGCGCGCAGCGCAAGCACGTCTTCGTTGTCGTCGCCGTGCGGCGTCGCGATCGTGCCGGCGGCCACCGGTTTCATGCCGACGACGCGCTTGTGGCGGCGGCGCAGGTCGAGCATCAGCGTGCTCGCGACCAGGGTCTTGCCGACGCCGGTGTCGGTGCCGGTGACGAAATAGCCTTCGACGTTCATTCCAGGGTCTCCTGCAGTGCGGCCAGCGCACCGCTTGCCAGCTGCGCGCACGCCGCCTCGTCGATCACGTACGGCGGCATGAAGTACAGCGTGCTGCCGATCGGCCGCAGCATCAGGCCGTGGCGCAGCGCGGCCGCGTGGTAGCGGCGCGCGAACAGCGGATCCGCGCTGTCGATGTCGAACGCCCACACCATGCCGAGCCGGCGGCTGCGCAGCACCGCCGGGTGCGCGCGCAACGGCTCGCACAGCGCGTCGAGCGCCGCGGCCGTTGTCGCGTTGTGCGCCATCCAGTCGCGCTGGCCGAAGATCTCCAGCGTCGCGAGCGCAGCACGGCAGGCCAGCGGGTTGCCGGTGTACGAATGCGAATGCAGGAAGCCGCGCGCCGTGCTGTCGTCGTAGAACGACGCGAACACCTCGTCGCTGGCCAGCACCGTCGACAACGCCATCGTGCCGCCGGTCAGCCCCTTCGACAGGCACAGCAGGTCGGGCCGGATGCCGGCCTGCTGGTGCGCGAACAGGCTGCCGGTGCGGCCGAAGCCGACCGCGATCTCGTCGCACACCAGGTGCACCTCGTAGCGGTCGCACAGCGCGCGCAGCTCGCGCAGCCAGGCCGGGTCGTGCATCGCCATGCCGGCGGCGCACTGGATCAGCGGCTCGACGATCACCGCGGCGATCTCGTCGTGCCGCGATTCGAGCACCGCCTGCAGCGCCTGCGCACAGCGGCGGGCCACGTCGGCCGCCGTCTCGCCCGGCAGCGCGCCGCGCGCATCGGGGCTGGGCACCGTCGCGCTCAGGCGCACCAGCGGGCCGTAGGCATCGCGGAACAACGGGATGTCGGTGACCGACAGCGCGCCCACCGTCTCGCCGTGGTAGCCGCCCTCGATGCCGACGAATTTGTTCTTGCCGGGCCGGCCGCGGTTGCGCCAGTGGTGGGCGCTCATCTTCAGCGCGATCTCGGTGGCGGCCGCGCCGTCGCTGGCGTAGAACGCATGGCCCAGGCCGGTGAGCTCGGCCAGCCGCTCCGACAGCGCCACCACCGGCTCGTGCGTGCAGCCCGCCAGCATCACGTGGCACAGCGTGTCGAGCTGCGCATGCAGCGCCGCGCGCAGGTGCGGATGCCCGTGGCCGAACAGGTTGACCCACCACGAACTGATGCCGTCGAGATAGCGCCGGCCGGCCGGATCGATCAGCCACACGCCCTCGGCGCCGGCCACTTCGAGCAGCGGCTGCGTCTCGTGCTGCTTCATCTGGCTGCAGGGGTGCCACACCGCGGCGCGGCTGCGTTCATTCAGGGTCATCATGTCGAGCCTTGCTGCGCCGCGCGCAGCCGTCGTTGGTTCTTGAAGCGCCGCGCCGGGTCGTACGGGAACACGTCGTGCACATGCCCGGCCTGGATGCGCTCCTTGCGACGCTGCCAGAAATCGGCATCCAGCAGGTCGGCATGGTGTTTCATGAACACCTCGCGCACGCCCGGGTGGCCGAGCAGGAACGGCCCGAAGGTCTCGGGAAACACGTCGCGCGGCCCGACCCGGTACCAGACCTCGCCGGAGAGTTCTTCCTCCTCGGTGCGCGCGGCCGGCACGCGGCGGAAGTTGCAGTCGCTCAGGTACTCGATCTCGTCGTAGTCGTAGAACACCACCTTGCCGTTGCGCGTGACGCCGAAGTTCTTCCACAGCATGTCGCCGGGAAAGATGTTCGCGGCAACCAGGTCCTTGATCGCGTTGCCGTACTCGACCACCGCGTGCTCCACCTGCTCGGGCGTCGCCTCCTGCAGGTAGATGTTGAGCGGGATCATCCGGCGCTCGATGTAGACGTGGCGGATCACCAGGTCGTCACCGTCCTGCTCGAGCAGGCTGCCGCAGAAGTGCTTCAGCTCGGCCACCAGCTCGTCGTCGAAGCGCACCCGCGGGAAGGCCACGTTGCTGTACTCCAGCGTGTCGGCCATGCGCCCGACGCGGTCGTGCTGCTTCACGAGCAGGTACTTGCTCTTGATCAGCTCGCGCGTGGTTTCCTTCTGCGGCGGGTAGAAATCCTTGATCACCTTGAACACGTACGGGAACGACGGCAGGTCGAACACCAGCATCACCATGCCCTTGATGCCGGGCGCGATGCGGAACGTGTCGCTGCTGTGGCGCAGGTGCGCGAGCAGGTCGCGGTAGAAGATGTTCTTGCCCTGCTTCTGCAGGCCGAGCGCGCTGTACAGCTCCGAGCGCGGCTTGCGCGGCATCAGCGAACGCAGGAACTGCACATACGCCGACGGGATCTCCATGTCGACCAGGAAGTACGCACGCGCGAAGCTGAACAGCATCAGCAGGTCGTCCTCGCTGAGCAGCACGGTGTCGATCGTGAGCCCCTTGCCGCCGGCGCTGTGCAGGATCGGCAGCGCGAACGGCGTCTCGCGGAAGCCGTTGATCACCTTGCCGACCGCGTAGGCGCCCTTGTTGCGGAAGAACAGCGAGCTCAGCACCTGGATCTGGAAGTTCGCGCGCGGCCGGAAATCGCCCATCTGCGCGGTGACGGCGGCCAGCACGTGGTCGATGTCGCGATCGAGATCCTCGAACTCGCAGGCCAGCTGGAAGTTGTGCACCACGCGCAGCCAGGTCTCGCGCAGCGTCTCGCGCGTCGGGTAGTAGGCGCGGTAGGTCGGCTGCGATGCCGGYTCGTCGTTCTCGATGTACTCGGTCGACACGGCCGGGCGCACGAAGATGAAGTCGTTGTTGAAGTAGCTGCGGTGCAGGATCTTCGTCGTCACCGAGTTGAAGAAGGTCTCGGCGAGCTCGGGCTGGTGGTGGTTGGTCAGCAGGCCGATGTAGTGCAGCTTGGCTTCCTGCCAGGCCTCGGACGACAGGCTCGCGGCATCGAACTCGGTCTGCAGCCGTTCGACGGCCTCGTCGACGCGCACGTCGTAGAACTCGATGCGCTCGCGCTGCGCGCGCTGCTGGCCGTGCCAGTCGGCGCTCTCGAAGCGCTGCTTGGCGCCGGCGCTGGCCGCGCGGAACAACCGATAGTGGCGGTTGAAGCCGTCGAGCATCGCCTGTGCGATGCCGAACGCGCGCGCGTCGGTGAGGGCCTGCGGGAACATGCGCCGCCGCGGTTCAGCCGACCGCCCCCATCGAGGCATAGCGCGACTGCAGCCCGGCCAGCGCGTCGTCGTACGCCGTGCCGACCTGCTCCGGGCCGGCGATGGTGATCTTCATGTCCTGCAGCAGGCCGTTGTACAGGCCGTAGAACCAGCCGTGGATGACCAGCTCCTGGCCGCGCCGCCAGGCCTCCTCGACCACCGTGGTGTGGCAGACGTTGCGCGCCTGCTCGATCACGTTCAGCTCGCACAGCGCATCGACGCGGCGCGATTCCTGCACGGTGTCGAGCCAGGCCTGGTGCTTGTTGCGCACGTCCTTGACGTGGCTGATCCAGTTGTCGGCCAGGCCGACGCGCCGGTCGTGCAGCGCCGCCGCCACGCCGCCGCAGCCGGAATGGCCGACCACGATGATGTGCTTGACCTTCAGCATGTCGGTGGCGAACTGGATCACCGACAGGGCGTTCAGGTCGGAGTGCACCACCACGTTGGCGACGTTGCGGTGCACGAACAGCTCGCCCGGCGCCAGGTCGACCAGCTCGTTGGCCGGCACGCGGCTGTCGGCGCAGCCGATCCACAGGTACTGCGGCGCCTGCTGCTTCAGCAGGCCGGTGAAGAAGCCCGGCGTGCGTGCTTCGGTGCGCTGCGCCCACAGGCGGTTGCTGTCCAGGAGTTCTTGCAGGTCGGTCGTCATGATGTTGCAGTGCAGCGAAGACGCGGCAGTGTAAGCAGTTGCGGATTTGCTCTCGCCCTCTCAGGCCAGCAGCCGGGTGATGAGGGGCGCGGGCTCGCCGTCGATCCAGCGGTGGGCGCGCTTGCCCTCGACCGAGGCGACGGCTTCGACGAGACGGCCTTGCGCATCCAGGCGCACCGCCGCACTGTCGTCGCAGGCCAGGCACTCGCCGGCATGGTCGCGCGCGACCTGCTCGACGAGCGGCCGGCGCCACGATTCGCCGTCGTAGTGCGGGCAGAAGCTGCCGGCCGCGAAGCCGAGGCCCGGCTTCACGCCGCCGCCGGGCACGCTGTCGGTGACGTAGCGGTCGAACCAGCAGTTCGCGCCGGCACTGATGCCGGCCAGCACGCCGCCGGCATCGAGCAGGTCGGCGAAGGCGGCCGCCAGGTCGTAGAGCTGCCACAC
>NZ_JBFUCB010000513.1:0-4434 GCF_056405435.1 Rhizobacter sp. P1_G5
GCCCAGCCCCTCACCCGCCGCGACGCGACGCGCCGCACCGCGACAAGCTCAAGACGCCTTCAGCAACAGCCCATCCACACCGTACAGCCGAGCCAGCTCAGCCAGCTTCACCGGTGCATTGCGCACGGCAAATCCCTTGCCAAACGCCGTCGCCAGCCGCTGGCACTCCAGCAGCACCGCGAGCGCCGCCGAATCGAACTGCGCCAGGCCCGAGGCATCCACCGTCACGGTGGGCTCGGACTGCGTCTTCACTTCCTGCTGCAAGGCCTGCGACAGCATGCGCTGCGTGTCGCGGGCCTCGCGCGTGGTCACCGTGGCGGGCAGCAGCAGCATGCGGACCTCAGCTCTTGCCGCCGGCAGCCGACTTGTTGCGCTCGATCAGCTTGGCGATCAGGCCGTCGATGCCGCCGGCACCGATCTCCTGCGCGAAGCTGTTGCGGTAGTTCTCGACCAGCCAGACACCAAGCACGTTGACGTCGTAGATCTTCCAGCCGTCTGCTGCCTTCTCAAGGCGGTAGTCGAGCTGGATCGGGTCGCCCTTGCCGCGGATCTCGGTGCGCACGATCACCTCGGTGTCTTCGGGCGACGAACGCATCGGCTTCAGCTGCACGGTCTGGTCGCGCACCTGCGCGAGCGCACCGGAATACGTGCGCACCAGCAGCGTCTTGAACTCGTCCTGCAGCTTCTTCTGCTGCTCGGGCGTGGCCTGGCGCCAGTAGCGGCCGACCGCCGAGGCCGTCATGCGCTGGAAGTTGACGTGCGGCATCACCTTGGCCTCGACCAGCGCCGACACCTTCTGTACGTCACCGGCCTGGATCGACTTGTCGGCCTTGGCCGCATCGAGCACCTCGGAGGACACCTGCTTCACGAGCTGGTCGGGCGCCTGCTGCGCGAACGCAGCGGCACTGGCCACGGCGATCGTGGCGGCGGAGATCCATCTGACGAATTGTGGGATGAGCATCTGTGGTTCCTTTCTGGGAAGAGCCTCGCAGCTTGGAGCGGGCACGGTATCTGGAGTTCGCTGCGTCTGCGCTGCGGCCCGGCACATGACCTCAACGGCCGCAGGTCTCTGCCGGTTGGCCGCCGGATCGTTTCCGGCAGGTGAAGTTCATGGTTTCGGCGCCGACGCGGGCGCTGCCGCCGGGGCCGGTGCCGCGGCAGGGGCCGACGCCGGTGCCTCGTCCTGGTCGTAGCGTTCGTCCTTCGACTCCGGCACCTCGCCGTCGTAGACGAGGCTGCGCCGGCGCTGCAGGTAGGCATCGCGGATGAAGGTGTACTTGTCGAGCGCGATGTCGTCGAGCATGCCGGTTGCGCCGAGCAGCGCGGCGCGCTCGTTGACGAAGCCGACACCGACCACCGCATAGCGCGCCAGGCTGTCGTTGAAGGCCAGCGCCGGCGACACCGAGCGGTCGACCGGCAGCGCGAACGAATCCCGCAGCGTCGACGGCCCGAAGAACGGCCACACCACGTACGGCCCTGAACCCATGCCCCACCGCCCCAGTGTCTGCCCGAGGTCTTCGTTGTGCCGGTCCAGGCCCATCTCGGTGGCGACATCGAAGAAGCCGCCAAGGCCGAAGATCGTGTTGGTGGTCACGCGCATCACGTCCTGCATGCCGTCGTTGACCTTGCCCTGCAGCACGTTGTTGAACGCCGACCACAGGTCCGACACGTTGCCGAAGATGTTGCTGATGCCGCGGCGCGTCGGTTGCGGCACGACATCGCGGTAGGTGGTGGCGACCGGCTTCAGCACCGCGGTGTCGAGCGCGTCGTTGAAGTTGTAGACCTTGCGGTTCCAGCTCTCCCACGGGTCGACGCGCTGCACCGGCCTGCCGTCGGGCCCGGGCGCGGTCGTCGCGCAGCCGGTGAGCAGCGCGAGCCACGCCAGCGCGAGGCCGGCAAAAGCCAGGCGCAGGGCCGGGCGCAGGTTCACTTCTTYGCTCCGCTGGCGGGTGCCGCCGCAGCCGCAGGGGCGCCGGAATCGGCCGCCTTGCTGTACAGGAACTGGCTGATCAGGTTCTCGAGCACCACCGCCGACTGGGTCTGGCTGATCACGTCGCCGGCCGCCAGGTTCTTCTCCTCGGCACCCGCCTCCAGCCCGATGTACTGCTCGCCGAGCAGGCCGGACGTGAGGATCTTCGCCGAGCTGTCCTTCGGGAACGCGAACTTCTTCTGCAGCTGCAGCACGACGCGCGCCTGGTAGCTCTTGTCGTCGAAGCCGATCGACTCGACGCGGCCGACCACCACGCCGGCGCTCTTGACGGCCGCGCGCGGCTTCAGTCCGCCGATGTTGTCGAACTTGGTGATCACCTGGTAGGTCTCGTCGAAGTTCAGGCTCAGCAGGTTGCCGGCCTTCAACGCGAGGAACAACACCGCTGCCGCGCCGATCAGCACGAACAGGCCCACCCACACATCGTGACGAGATTTCTGCATCGTCGCCTCTTTCTTCAAATCGAGAACATCATGGCCGTGAGCACGAAATCGAGCCCCAGCGTTGCAAGCGAAGCCATCACGACGGTGCGCGTGGTGGCGGCGGACACGCCTTCAGGCGTCGGCTTGCAGTTGTAGCCCTGCAGCAGCGCGATGAAGGTGACGGTGAAACCGAAGACGAGGCTCTTGATCACGCCGTTGCCGACATCGGCCCAGACGTCGACGCCGCCCTGCATCTGCGACCAGAACGAGCCGGCGTCGATGCCGATCAGCGGCACCGCGACCAGCCAGCCGCCGATGATGCCGACCGCGCTGAACACCGCCGCCAGGAATGGCATCGCGATCACGCCGCCCCAGAAGCGCGGCGCCAGCACGCGCTTGACCGGATCGACCGCCATCATCTCCATCGCGGCGAGCTGCTCGCCGGCCTTCATCAGGCCGATCTCGGCCGTCAGCGAGGTGCCGGCACGGCCGGCGAACAGCAGCGCGGTGACGACCGGGCCGAGTTCGCGCACCAGCGACAGCGCCACCAGCAGGCCCACCGCCTCGGCCGAGCCGTAGCGCTGCAGCGTGTAGTAGCCCTGCAGCGCGAGCACGAAGCCGACGAACAGGCCCGACACCGTGATGATCGACAGCGAGTGGTTGCCGAGGAAGAACACCTGGTCGCTGACGAGGCGCGGGCGGCCGAAGCTCGCGCTGCCGAGGCCGGCCAGCCGGAAGAACAGGCGCGCCGCATCGCCGATGCCGGCGAGCTTGCTGCGCACCGAGAAGCCGATGTCGGCGGGGTTGTACCAGCTCATCGGGCTGCTCCTGCGCCGGAACCTGCGCCGAAATCTTCCTCGACCGACACGGCCGGGTAGTGGAAGCGCACCGGCCCGTCGGTCTGCGCGTTGACGAACTGCTGCACCAGCGGGTCGTCGCTCGCACGCATCTCGGCCGGCGAGCCCTGCGCCGCGATCTTGCCGTTGGCGACGAAGACGATGTGGTCGGCGATCAGGAAGGTCTCGGCCACGTCGTGCGACACGACGATGCTGGTGACGCCCAGCGCGTGGTTCAGGTCCTTGATCAGCGTCGCGGCGACGCTCATCGAGATCGGGTCGAGCCCGGCGAAGGGTTCGTCGTACATGATCAGGTCGGGGTCGAGCGCGATGGCCCGCGCCAGCGCGACACGGCGGGCCATGCCGCCCGACACCTGCGACGGCAGCAGGTCGCGCGCACCGCGCAGGCCGACCGCGTTGAGCTTCATCAGCACCAGGTCGCGGATCATCGCCTCGCCGAGGTTGGTGTGCTCGCGCAACGGGAACGCGACGTTGTCGAACACCGACAGGTCGGTGAACAACGCGCCGAACTGGAACAGCATGCCCATGCGCCGGCGCATCGCGTGCAGGCCCTGCGCATCGAGGGTGGCGATGTCGACACCGTCGAACAGCACCTGGCCCTTCATCGGCTGCAGTTGGCGCCCGATCAGGCGCAGCACCGTGGTCTTGCCGCCACCCGAGGTGCCCATCAGCGCGAGCACCTTGCCGCGCGGCACGCTGAGGTTGACGTTCTCGAGGATCACCCGGTCGCCGTAGCCACAGGTGACGTCGCGCAGTTCGATCAGGGTGCCGCCGGGGTTCGCAGGGGGAGACAAGGGGATGGTGGACATGCGCTGGTCGTAGGATCAGGCCGCGTGAGCGATGCCCGTGGAAGCGGATGATAGATGATCCTCGCGCCGGCCCACCGGCGACGAACCGTATCCGAATGCGTCGTCAATTGGACGGAACCCTCAGGAATCGCAATTCGTACCGGACGATGGCATCCACGGGCTCCCCGTCGCGCACGGCCGGCAGCATGGTGGTCGTTTCGAGGCCGAGCAGCAGGGCCGTGGTCGCTTCCAGCGGCGCGTTCGACTCGACGATGCGCCAGTGCCGGATCAGCCCCTGGGCCGACACCTCCAGCTCGACCGTGGCCACGGTATCGGCCTCTGCCCCGGGATCGATGGCCTGGAACACCACGTTCCAGCCC